>JASLHV010000361.1 GCA_030153205.1 Roseiarcus sp.
TTGCGAATCGGCGGCGTGTTTGTGGCGGCGGCGTTGGCGTTGACCTCATTCGTGGGGGACGCTCGCGCCGCTGCGCGGTCGGACGTGCATGTCTATCTTATGCGCGGCCTCCTCAACGTCTTTTCCCTCGGCATGGATCAAATAGCCGATCAACTCCAAAAGCAGGGCATTCGGACGACCGTGCACAACCATCTTGCCTGGGCGGCGGCCGCCGCGGAAGCGGCGCAGGAATATAAGAGCGGTCAGGCTAAAATCATCATCGTGGTGGGGCACTCGCAGGGGGCGACGATCCTGCCTAATATGATTGATCTACTGGACGAGAATCATGTGCCGGTGACATTGGCGATCGCGTTGGACTCGATATTTCCGACGACGGTCTCAGGACGCGCGGAGCATTATATCAATTACTACGTCGGCAATGGTGTCGGCGCGAAGGTGACGGCTTCGGCCGCGTTCCGTGGCAAGCTTGAGAATATCGACGTTGAGAATATTCCAGGGGTCGGCCATCTCAACATCGACAAGAATGACGTGATGCAAGAGAGGGTGATAGCCGCGATCGACGCGATCGCCCTAGATCAGACTGCTTCGACGCATCGGCGCCGGCGCGCTGTACACTGAGAGGACGACTCCGTATTCACACGCTCTTTGAGTGCTAGGCCTATATCGTGCTTGCGAAATTAGGCCAGGAAGCGGAGGGGCGACGCCTGCGGGGCGGTTGACGGCAGGCCCAATCTCACTTTTAAGTGTCGTCAAGTGGCTTGGTGAGAGACGGATCGCGACCGTCAAGAGCCATCGCCGGCGCACACTGAAATGCCTAATCGACGCTTACAGAGGGGCGGCTAGCGCCGCTTCGGGACGCATGAAGGGTCTCTTCCGGCGCGAGATCGCCTCATATGCGAGGGCGCACCGCGACCGAATCAACGGCTGGATGCACATCATCGGAAATCCGATTTTGTTCATAGCGGTGGTGCTTCCTCTCTGCCTCGCTCCGATCACGCTATTCGGGTTGCAAACGAGTGTTGCGCCGCTATTGGTCATACCGGCGTTAATTATGTGGATGTCGTTTGATCTTGGCATCGGATTGGCCATCGCCGCCACTTCCATCCCACTGCTTTGGGTCGCAGCGGCGGTTGCCGCTCATGTCAGCGTTACGAGCGTGTGGATTATAGCGGCAGCGCTATTTGTCGTCGGCTGGGCCTTGCAAATCATCGGACACAGAATGTTTGAACACAACTGGCCCTCGTTGATTCGAGATCCGCTGCACATGCTGATGAGTCCGATGTACGTTTACGCCAAGCTTTACGTCGCGCTCGGCTTTCGCCCCGATCTGGCGGCGCTCATCGCTCAACCGGCGCCGGAGCGGTCATATGCGCCGGTCTACGCGGGCAACGCCCAAGCTGATATAGGTCCGCGTCCGTGAGCCAAACGCTCATCACGGGCGGCAGCGGGTTCATCGGCCAACACCTGGCGGCGGCGTTGCTCGCGCGCGGCGATCGCGTGCGCATCCTCGACCTTCGCTCGCCAGAACGTGGTTCGGCGACGGCGCAATACATCAACGGTTCGGTGCTCGATCCAACGCTCGTACGCAAGGCGATGGAAGGTGTCGAGGAGGTCTATCACCTCGCAGGTCTGCCGGGCATGTGGACGCCGCGCAAATTGGACTTTCACGATGTGAATTGCCACGGCACAGCGGTGGTGCTCGCTGCCGCCCGGGAGAGCGGCGTCCGACGCCTTCTCCATTGCTCCACGGAATCGATTCTTTTCGCCCGGTCGGACGCAGGAGCGGCGGTTACCGAACTTACACGGACGACGCCTGAAGAAATGCCGGGGCCTTACACCCTTTCAAAGATGAAGGCGGAACGTTTGGCGATGGCCGCCGCCGCTTCCGGCCTTCCCATTGTCATAGCCAATCCAACCATGCCAATCGGGCCATACCGGCATCTGACGCCGCCAACTGAAATGCGGCGCTATTTCCTAAACCGGCGGCTGCAAGTCTACATGGATTTCGTGCTGAACCTTGTGGACGTGCGCGATGTTGCGACAGGCTTGATTTTGGCGATGGAGCGTGGGCGGATCGGAGAGCGGTATATTCTTGGCGGTGAAGATCTTTCGCTGCGAAAGTTGCTCGAAACCTTGGCCGCGATGAGCGGCCACGCGGCGCTGCTGGTTCCGTTTCCGGGCAAGATGGCTCTGATCGTCGCCGCAGCAATGGAGTTTATGGCCGATCATGTTACGCATCGGCCGCCGGCGGCGACGGTCGAAGGCGTGAAAATCGCGTTACGGTCCAAGGCGCTATCGATCGAAAAATCGCGGTTTGAGCTTGGCTATACGCCACGGCCAATAGAAGCGGCGTTGCGGGACGTTATCGCTGCGGTCCTCGCCGAATCGGTTAAATCGCCCTATCCGCCGGCAGCGCTCTACAAGAGCGAATTTTGACCAAGGCCGACCCGCCTGCCGGCTCAACATCTACGGTATGATGAAGTTGTGACCACTGTTTTCGCTCGCCCGGCCGCAACACTCGATATTATTTGGATAGTCTGGCTGATTAGCTGGGTGGCGGCTTCGTTTTGGACGGGTCAAACACGTCGGCGCGTTGGCGCATTGCAGTCGGGGAATTATCGCGCCGCCATGATTGCCGGCGGCATTCTGCTTGGGCCTTGGACCGCCCAATTTCTCGGCGAAGGGCCGTTGTGGCCGGTGAACTCGGGCGGCGTCCTGGCGCTCGCGCTCGTCATGTTGGCGGGCCTCGCCTTCTCATGGTGGGCGCGCATTCATCTCGGGCGCCTTTGGTCGAGCACGATCACGCGTAAAGAGGGGCATCGGATCATCGATGACGGGCCTTACGGCCTGGTTCGTCACCCGATCTACACAGGCCTTATCGTTGCGCTGGTGGCCACTGCGGCGGCGGCGGCGACTGTGACCGCGCTCGTCGGTGCAACCCTCATCATTTTAGGCATTTGGCTTAAGGCCAGTACCGAAGAGCATTTTCTGACGGCCGAGTTCGATGCCGGCGCCTATACAGACTATCGTCGGCGCGTGCCGATGCTGATTCCGCTCCTGCGGCTGCCCTAAGCCGCCGCGATCAGCGATATCGGTGATTGTCATTTTTTGCTTTTAAGCTGTGCTTCGCTCGCGGCTACGCCGGCGTCGACCCGTGGAAGCGGGACGAGATGACGTGGAACGATAATGCGTTGGCCAGGCAAAAGCGGCTCGCTAATGGATATCGGATTGATCTGC
>JASLHV010000376.1 GCA_030153205.1 Roseiarcus sp.
GCTGTCTCGGCGGCTCCCCGCGAAAGATCGGCGCGCCGCGCTGCCGCAGATTTTGAAACGCGACGCGGAAATGTTTGGGACGAGCCTTGCGCTCATGGGAGGGGCGCTTGGCGAAGCGCCCCTCGCCGCTCTTGTCGGCTCGCCAAGCTTCGCGGCTTTGCAACAGGCGATCGAAACGGCGTCTGGCGAACAAATCGAGCGCTTCGCTCTCCATGTGAATGTGGAGGCCGCGCTGGTTCGCCTCGGCCTTTTGGCCTCGTCTACGGCGGCCGAGGCGCTTGTCGCGCGCCTGAGCGCGATGGGCCTTTCCTCAGCCGATCCGAAACTCTCGCTGCTGATTTTCAATGCCGCTCTCAAGCCGGAGACAGAACCTTGAACGAGACGCTGCGTCTGCCCGCCGAAATCTCTTACGCCGCCGAGCTCCAAGCCCTGAAAGCCGCAGACACCGCGCCGAGGCCGAAGAATTGGACTCTCTCGCCACGCGCGGCTCTCACCTATCTCATGGGCGGAAAAGCCGCGGATGGTACGGTCATCACGCCGAAATATGTCGGCGACAAACGCCTCATCGAAACCGCGCTCGCGACGCTCGCCACCGACCGCGCCTTGCTGCTGCTCGGCGTTCCTGGCACGGCGAAATCCTGGGTTTCCGAACATCTGGCCGCCGCGGTCAGCGGCGATTCCACGATGACGATCCAGTGCACCGCAGGCACCGATGAGAATCAAGTCCGCTATGGCTGGAACTACGCGCAATTGCTGGCGCATGGACCTTCGCGCGAGGCCTTGACGCCGACGCCGCTGTTTCGCGCGATGGAGGCGGGCAAGCTTTGCCGCCTCGAGGAACTGACGCGGATGGGATCGGACGTGCAGGACACGTTGATCACCATTCTCTCGGAAAAGATGATGCCGATCCCGGAACTCAATAGCGCCGTCTATGCTTTGCGCGGCTTCAACATTATCGCCACCGCTAATAATCGCGACAAGGGCGTAAACGAACTCTCCTCCGCATTGAAGCGCCGCTTCAATGTCGTGGTTCTTCCATTGCCGAACGATGTCGAGGAGGAGATCGCCATCGTCGCCAAGCGGGTCGGCGAAATGTCGCATAGCCTCGAATTGCCGGCGCCGAAGAATGTCGCGGCCGAGATCGCCCGTGTCGTCGCAATCTTCCGCGAATTGCGCGGCGGCGTGACTGCCGACGGCAAGATCACATTGAAATCACCATCAGGATCGCTTTCCACCGCCGAGGCGATCGGCGTCATGATCGGCGGGCTCAGCCATGCCGCCTTCTTCAACGACCATCAATTGTCCGCCGAGGGGCTGGCGTCGAACATGATCGGCGCCATCATCAAAGATCCGGTCCAGGACAAGGCGGTGCTGGAGGAATATCTCGAGACGGTGTTGAAGAAGCGCCCGGAATACGCGGATTACTATCGTACGTTGAGCGACCTGGCCTGATCCATGGCGGACGCGGCGGTCCATATTTTCGGTATTCGTCACCACGGTCCCGGGTCGGCGCGCCGCCTTGTCGAGGCGCTCGACTCGCTGCGGCCCGCGATCGTTTTGCTTGAAGGGCCAGCGGACGCATCGCATCTTTTGCCAATGCTCGCCGAACCGACGATGGCGCCGCCGGTGGCGCTATTGACCTATGCCGCCGACGCGCCAAACCGCGCCGCTTTTTGGCCCTTTGCGGTCTTTTCGCCGGAATATCAGGCGGCCCGGTGGGCGGCGCGCAACCAAGCCGTGATGCGCTTCATCGATCTTCCCGCGAGTTGGCTTTTGGCGCCTTCTTACGGCAGGGAGGGAAATGCGTCGGAAGAAGCGATTGCGATGGCCGATGCGGAGCAAGACCCAATCGCGCGTGATCCCATCGGCGTTCTCGCCACGGCCGGCGGGTACGAGGATGGCGAAAGCTGGTGGCGGGACGTCATCGAGGAAAACCGCGAGCCTGCCCCGGTCTTCGCCGCGATCGCCGAGGCGATGACGGCGTTGCGCGAGGCGTCGCCGCCGGCCGAGGGGCGGGCCGCGAAGCGCGAGGCGCATATGCGCGTGGAAATCGCCAAAGCGGCCAACGAGACGGATGGGCCGGTCGCCGTGGTCTGCGGCGCTTGGCATGCGCCGGCGCTGCGAACGAAGGCCACCGCCGCGGACCGAACGCTGATCAAGGGCGCGCCGAAGCAGAAACTCGTCGCGACCTGGGCGCCATGGACGTCGCCGCGCCTGGCGGTAGCCAGCGGCTATGGCGCCGGCGTCCCCGCCCCTGGTTGGTGCGCGCATCTCTGGGCGGCGCCGCCGGACGAAGTCGCACGCCGATGGCTGGCGCAGATCGCCGCCGCTCTGCGCGAGAGCGGTCATTTCGTCTCCACAGCCTCGCTGATCGAGGCCGAACGCCTCGCCGTCGCGCTTGCCGCGATGCGCGGCCGGCCGGCGCCGGGTTTCGAGGAGTTGCGCGAGGCGACGATCGCCTGCCTCGCTTTCGGCGAGGCGAAGGTTTGGGGCGGCGTCGCGCGGCGTTTGCTGATCGGCTCCGACGTCGGCGCGATCCCGGAGAACGCGCCGCTCGCCCCGCTCCTCGACGACCTGCAGCAAAATCAAAAACGCTTGCGTTTGAAACCCGAGGCCCTGGAGCGCGAACTCGCGGTCGACCTCCGTACCGAAAGCGGCGCCGAGCGTTCGACGCTGCTCCATCGTCTTCGTCTGCTCGATACGCCCTGGGGCAAACTCGCCGAAGCCGGCCGCAGCCGCGGCACCTTCCGCGAAAATTGGGTCTTGCGATGGGAGCCCGAATTCGCGGTTCGGCTGATCGAAAATCTCGTCTATGGCTCGACCATCGCCAAAGCGGCGTCCGGCCGTATCAAAGCGGAATTCGGCAAAGCGAGCGATTTGAAAACGCTGGCCGATCTCGTCTTCGCCGCTCTTGCCGCGCATCTGCCCGATGCGGTCGAGCATGGCGTCGCCATGATCGAAAAACGCGCCGCGCAAACCAGCGATTGCAACGAAATGCTGGCCGCGCTGGCCCCGCTCGCCAATGTCCTGCGCTATGGCGAGGCCCGTCAGAGAGACGCCGATCAACTCGCTGCCCTGTTCGCGCGCATCCTTGCTCAGGGCGCGATCGCCCTACCCTATGCGGCGCGTGGCCTGGACGAGACCGCCGCAGGAGCCCTGCGCAGCGTCATGACAAGCGCCGATAACGCCGTCGCTCTCGCCGAGGTCGATGGCAACGCGCCCGCTGCATGGCGCGCGGCGCTTCACGGCTTGACCGAAGACGCCGGCGCAGCGCCGCTTGTCGCCGGCGTCGCCGCCCGCTTGCTCTTGGAAGCAGAAGCGCTTGGTCCAGAGGAAGCAGCCGTTCTTCTCGGCCGAGCGCTTTCACCGGGCCGACGCGTCGCCGATGCGGCGGGGTTTTTCGAAGGATTTTTTTACGGCGCAGGAGAACGGCTGATCCATGACGGACCTTTGCGCGATGCACTCGATCGCTGGGTGCAAAGCCTCGACGATGAAAACTTCACCGCGCATCTGCCGCTGTTTCGCCGCGCCTTCTCAAACCTCGACCGCATGCAACGCCGACGGCTTCTCGACGCTTTGTTCGGGCGGGCGGGCGCTGGGCCGCCTGGCCGCGCGCTCGTCGCTGAAGCGGAAGCACTATGGCCACAGCACTTCGAACGCGTGACGTCGATTCTCGCTGCGAGGCCAGTCCATGAATGATCAGGGCGAACGGCGATGGCTGCTCGCGCTCGGCGTCGACGACGACAGTCTCGCCGCCGAGGATCGACGCCTCTCCGGCGCGTTGACGGCGCTTTACGGCGAAGGCGGCGGCGCGGAGGAAAAGAAAAGGCGCGGCGGACTCAACGCCTCGGCGCCGCATGTCGCGCGCTGGATGGGCGATATCCGCCGGTACTTCCCGTCTTCGGTCGTGCAAATCGTACAAAAGGACGCGTTCGAGCGGCTCGGGTTGAAAGCGATGCTGCTCGAACCGGAGTTTCTCGCCGCGGTTGAAGCCGACGTTAATCTCGTGGCCACGCTGCTTTCGCTGCGCGGCGCCATGCCGGACAAAATCAAGGACACGGCGCGGCAAGTCATCGCCAAAGTCGTCACGGAACTTATGGAGCGGCTCGAGCGCAGGATTGCGGAAGCTCTGCGGGGCGCGCTCAATCGCTCGCGCCGCACGCGGCGGCCGCACTTCGCCGATATCGACTGGCCGCGCACCATTCGGGCGAATTTGAAACATTATCAAACAGATCGCCGCGCCATCGTGCCGGAGCGACTGATCGGCTTCCTGCGGCGGCAACGCCGGCTCGTCGATCTCGATGAAGTCCTTCTCTGCGTCGATCAATCCGGCTCGATGGCAAGTTCGGTCGTTTACGCGTCGATCTTCGCCGCAGTGATGGCCTCGCTGCCTGTGGTGCGAACGCGCCTCGTTTGTTTCGATACGGTCGTTTTGGATTTGACGGACGAACTTTCAGATCCTGTCGAAACCTTGTTTGGCATCCAGCTCGGCGGCGGCACCGATATCAATCAAGCCGTGGCTTATTGCGCCGGTAAGATCGAGCGGCCAAGCAAGGCGCATTTGATTCTGATCAGCGATCTCTTCGAGGGCGGCAATGCCGAAGAGACGCTGGCGCGCCTTCGCAATCTAACCGCGGCGGGCGTCAACGTGATCGTACTCCTCGCGCTGAGCGACGAGGGCCGGCCAGCCTATAATCCGAAACTCGCAGCCGAAATCGCGGCTTTGGGCGCGCCGGTCTTCGCCTGCACGCCCGATCAATTTCCTGCGCTCATGGCCGCCGCGCTGCGTCGCGAGGATATCCACGCCTGGGCGGCGCGGGAGGACATCAAGACGGTGAGATCGCTAGACGAGACGCTTTAGGAAGAGCATGGCCGCGCTTGCCACGTTGTCGCTTTGGCGGCGCCCTTGAAGTTCGGCGCGTTGGCCTTCAGCGTCGGTCCTTGAGATACGCATGATTTGGCCGATACGCTCGGAAAGGTTATCAATCCGGCCGCCTGGATCTTCGACGTTCCAGATCAATGATTTCCAAGATGTCGGAGGCCGCCCTATGACCCATGAAACCCGCCGCGCCGGCGGCTGTCTCTGCGGCGCGTTGCGTTACGAAACCGTCGGCGAGCCGATGGCGCAGGGGCATTGCTATTGCGCCGACTGCCGCAAAGCCTCGGGCTCGGGTTTCGTCCCTTTCATGAATTTCAAGGCCAGCGCCGTGCGCCTTGAAGGCGACTCGCGTGAGTATCGCTCAGCGGCATGGCATGGCGGCGAGGCGACGCGCAATCGCTGTCCGGTCTGTATGAGCTTGGTCTTCGGCGGCGAACGCGACAAGAGCGATTCCTATACCATCTACGCTGGCTCGCTCGATGATCCTTCGAACTTTGATCCCACCGTCGCCATCTTCACGCTTGGGCGTCCAGCTTGGGCGGTCATTCCACCGCGATTTGTCCTCTTTGACCGTTTGCCGCCATAGCGCCCCGTCGACGCGATTGCCGCACGCGGTCTCGAAGCGTATCGCTATAGCGTCAGTAAAGTATTTCCTGCGATTGGCGAGACGGCGACGACAGAGGTCGATCACAAGGCTGGCCTGAGGCCGTACGTCACTCCTTCTTCGTCTTTGCGCTCGACATCCCGGCCGCAGACAATCATTCTAAGACCCTTGCGGAGCTTTGGCGCATGCTGCTTTCAAATTATCTTTTCTTCACCACAATGTGTGAACCGGCGCTGGCTTTCTATACGCGCTGTGGCTTGGGCAAAGTCACGATCTTGGTGCGCTACGGCGATAACGGCATGCCGGTTCCCACCGAGGCGATGCGCGGCAAGATCATGCATTCCCACTTCGAAGGACCGGGCGTGAATTTTTATGCGTCCGACAATCACGACGCCGAGCCGATGCGCGGTTCGGCTCATATCCTTATGATGGACGATCGCGATAGTACGGACCGGCTGTTTGAGCTTCTATCCGAAGGCGCAAAGGTCACCACGCCGCTCGGCATACAGCCCTGGGGCGATTATTACGGCAAGCTGACCGACCAATTCGGCGTCCAATGGATGCTCAATTCGCCAATCCGGTCGCGTGGGGCGTGAGTGGAAGACGCTTTGAGCAAAGTGATCCGGGACATTCGCGCTTGCCGCGTCTGTCGCGACGCGCCTCGCTATGGAAAACCCCTGCCACACGAACCGCGGCCGGTCATTCAGGCGACACGCAAAGCGCGCATCTGCATCGCGAGCCAAGCGCCCGGCGCGAGGGTTCACGCGTCCGGACGGCCCTATGACGACTCTTCGGGCGCGCGGCTGAAAGGCTGGCTCGGGATCGGCGACGACATTTTCTATGACGCGGAGAGAATCGCGATCATCGCGATGGGATTTTGCTTTCCCGGCAATGACGCTGAGGGCGGCGATCTGCCGCCGCGTCGCGAATGCGCGGAAATCTGGCGAGAGCCCGTCTTCGCCGATTTGCCTGATATCAGATTGATGCTTCTGATCGGCCAATATGCACAGAAATACCATCTCGGCGACCGGGCGATAGGCGGCGTCACCGCCACGGTCGAAAGATGGCGTGAGATTTACGAGGAGCAGAAACAGCCGCGGCGGATTCCCCTGCCCCATCCGTCGTGGCGAAATACGGGATGGCTGAAGAAGCACGCGTGGTTCGACAAGGATTTGCTGCCGGTGTTGCAGGCGGAGGTCGCAAAATTGGTCGGATGACAAGCGTCCGCGGCGCTTGATTTTGGCGGCCAGAAACGGATTGAAGTTTCGGCCCGGAAGGACGATTTAAGAGCCTGAGGAGACGTTCTGAGTTTGAGATTTTGAGAAGGCGGATTCCCTAGTCTTTGATCAGCGCAGCGCATTCGACAGGCCATTGAAATGAGGCCGATGAGATGACCGACATGATTTGCCATTACACAATCTTCCAAACCGCCGTCGGCTTCTGCGGCCTCGCCTGGAGCGAGCGCGGGGTCACGCGTTTTCAACTGCCGACGAAAAGCGCCGAGGCGACGGAGCGTCTTTTGTTGCGTCGCGCGCCGGATGCTTCGCCGGGAACGCCGCCGCCTGACGTCGCCAACCTCGTCAGTGAAGTGAAACGCTATTTCGAAGGCGAGAAGATCGAGTTTTCGAACGTAGCGCTCGACCTGGTCGGGCAAGACGATTTCTTCGCAAAAATCTACGCCGCCGCGCGCCAATTACGCTGGGGTCAGACGACGACCTATGGCGCGCTCGCCAAGCAGCTCGGCGCCGGGCCGGAAGCGGCCCGCGATGTCGGCCAGGCGATGGCGAAAAATCCTGTCGCCCTGATCATACCCTGTCACCGCGTACTCGCCGCCGGCGGCAAGATCGGCGGATTCTCAGCGCCCGGCGGCTCGACGACGAAAATGAGGATGCTGGAGCTGGAAGGCGTGCGCCTCGAGCCGCAGAAGCGGAAACAGGCGGTGTTTGAGTTTTGATTTGAAGAACGGCGGGAACATCGATTTTGCCAAATTATGGCAAATTGCGGATTTTCTCATAGGAGCACGATGAACATCTGACTTCCTCACGCGCTTAAATCCTTTGTCGATGAGCA
>JASLHV010000505.1 GCA_030153205.1 Roseiarcus sp.
AAAATCGGGCTATTCGGGCATGCCGGCGAGTCGCAAGCATTGGGCGAGATGATCGCTGTCGCCCGCTTCCTTGAATACGGTCCTGGCGACAAGATCGCCTATCGTCGCCTCGGGTTGCATCGCCAGGCAGTGCGCCATCAATTCGCGAGCGCGCTCGACAAGACCCAACTTCGCGCAGCATCCTGCCACGATGGCAGACGTATCGGCCCCCCTTAATTCTCCCCGTTCGAAGTCCGCCAAGGCCTCGGCGTAGCGGCGCAGCATTAGCTGGGCGACCCCGAGCGCCGACCAGTACCAGGAAGGTCCAAAAAACGGATCTGCGCGCTTTGCATCGCGTAGCAGCTCGAGCCCCTCTTCCGCGCGGCCAATTCGGGAAAGGAGCATACCGAGATCGGCTCTGGTAGCCGGGTTGGCCGGGTTGATCTCGACGGCGCGCTCCATATGGCTTAAGGCCGCATCGAAGGATCGTCGCTCCATATAGAGAAATCCCAGCGCCATGTGGCTGGTGCTTTCATGATCGGCGAGTTCGACCCCTCGCTTCGCCAGCGCGAACGCGCGATCGAGGACCTTTGGCGATTCCGCAAGCCTGCGGTGACAATCGTACGTCAGGATCAGCGCCAAGAGGCTGTGAGGCAGCCCGTATCCGGGGTCGAGCTTGATCGCCTGCTCCAAGCAGCGCATCGCCTCGGCGCGTGTAGAGGGGTGATCCCACGCCAGCCAGTTGGCGCGCATCGCAAAATCGTATGCGGCCGGGTTGGATGGCGGCCTGCGGCCCAAATGCTCTGCCGCGCTCATATACACGCGGCCGACCAGGGTTCCGACAATTGTTCGCACGACCTCGTCCTGCAGGGCGAAGAGTTCTACCATCGGACGATCGTAGCGTTCGGCCCAGACCTGATGGCCTGTCTGCGCATCGATCAGTTGAGCCGTGATCCTGATGCGCTCACCTAGCCGACGGACACTGCCCTCTACCAAAAAACGGACACCGAGCTCGCGCCCAGCCGTCTGAATGTCGAAGCGCTGCCCTTTGAACCTGGAAGTGGAGTTGCGGGAGGCAACTGTTATCGTTGGCCAGCGCGACAGATCGGTTATGACGTCCTCGGTGATACTATCGGAGAAATACTCTTGCTCGCGATCCGAGGACATGTTGACGAATGGCAGGACGGCGATGGAGAGCTTAGCGCGTTCGGCGAACTGTTCGCAGTCCGTAACTGAAACGACGCCTAACAAAGCCTCCCCGGCGCTTCCCGCCGGTCGCTCAGAGTCGCCCCAAGATCGATGCTGGATGGCGTCGGCGGGCAGCACCAGCCGGTAGCCGCGTTTCGGCGCGGTTTTCAGCACCGCGTGATCATTATCCTCGAATGCACGGCGGATTTCGTGAATGCACTGCACGAGGCTGTCGTCGGTCACTACGAGCCCTGGCCACAACGCGTGCATCAGTTCGTCTTTGGTGACGAGTCGACCGGCGCGCTCAGTCAAATAGCGCAAAACAGCGAACGTCTGCTGCCGCAGTGGGACTAAATGACCTGATTTACTGCGCAACGTTTCGCTGCTGAAATCGGCGATCACGCCATTGACGGCGAGCTTTTGACCCCAAACGTCCATTCAGCTCTCCGCCGAATGACGGGCTTCAGCGCCCGACTTGAATTTAAATCAGCGCATCCATCGCCGCTCAGCCTAGCTCCGCTCGGCGGATCCCCAAAAATTTCATAAAATTTCGGCGGCCGATCGGAAGTCTTTCGTTACGTCCTGGTTTGACTGAACCACGATGCTCGAAGCTGCGTCAAGGCCCGCGCGCTTACGATCTGACGGCGAATTCCTAGCCCACAGGCCGGCACCGGCGCCGTCGGAAATCCATAGGGGCTTTCCACAGGGAGAACAAAATGGACAGGACGAAAAAGAGGCTTACGGCGTTAGCAATGGCTATGCTTTCGTTCCCTGCATTTGCCGATACATCGCCGAGTATGAGCGGGATGCCGCGCTTAGCCATCGGCGGATACGATACAGTTGCCTACTTTACGGTTGGAAAGGCGGTTCCGGGCACTCTCGAGTATCAGACCATTTGGCATGATGCGCGCTGGCAGTTTGCCAACAAAGAAGATCTCGATCTCTTCACTGCAAATCCAGAGAAATATGCAGCGCAGTATGACGGCCATTGCGCCATGGGCGTCTCTTATGAGAGCGGCCACAAAGATACAGTCGACCCCGAGGCTTTTACAATTGTCAACGGCAAACTGTACGTAAATCACACCAAGTACTGGACGACAGAATGGCGCAAGAACGAAGGTGAAAACATAAGCCGCGCCGACAAAAATTGGGTGACGGTAAAAGACAGCCCTGAACCAACTAAGTAGATAGAAAAAGGCGCTGAATGCGTCGTATTGGACACGTGACCCGGAGCGCGGCTGCAATGCGACAAGCGGCTGGCTGAAGGCCGGCCCCGCTCACTCGAAATGACGGGACCGGCCTCCTGGCGCGGTGAAGGCCTCCCCCGGGGCCGCCGCGCGCACTCTGACCGAGCCCAAGCAGGTGTGGCAGCGTTCGGTATCTTCGGCGTTTCGCAGGGCAGCCTTCTTTGAGGGCGCCGCGCGACGGTTCGCCGTTCAGAAGCTCTCGCGCTGGGGTGATTGATCTCTGATCGAGTGCAGACCCATCAATAATCGCCGCCCCCGACTTGCCTTTGATTGCTGAGGCCATACGGTAAGACACACCAGCATTTGGGGGGTTACTTTAAATGATCACGCTCAGCCAGCCCGCTCTGGCGCTTCATTCCTGCGACGTTCCTGGCTTCCTTTACCAAATGTCGACAACTTGGCAGATGCCAGCGGGCGCGACCGGCGCGGATGTCGTCAACTGGATCAGCGCAGCCGTTCAGCAGTCGCCGGAGCTTGCGCTCAAGAACGTCGTTATCAATTGCCATGGTGGGCCTGGCGCGCTGTCTGTCGGGGGCGTTAATAGCCCTGTTTTGAATGACGCAAGCGTGTTCCAAGGCGTCCGAACGCTAGATATCGGCACAATCTGGTTTACCGGCTGTCTTGTGGCCACAGGAATGCTTGGTCAAAACTTTTGCTCTCTCGTCGCCGTCATCTCAGGCGCCGACGTGATTGCCGCTAATGACGATCAATTCGTGGAAGGAAGTCTCCTTGGCGGAAGGCCAACGATCTTCGGCGCTATCGACGATTTCGAGGGGACCGCCTACCAGTTCAGTCCTTCGGGATCCATCAGCCTCTATTCAATCCATGACCCCCTGGCGGAAGGCTATAGTTGAGCGAGGCGCGGCAGACCCGCCATGCCGGCGTCGACCCCGGCCACGTTCGATCGCCGCGTCAACCATCTAAGATATTAATCTATAAGCGTTTTTTTGATCTCCGCTTCATGGATTAGCGTGGTTACGGCGCCTTTGCCCAGGCGCCATTGGAACGATCTCGCCCGAGGATTGTTAGATTTGCCGCGAAGGCGTCGTCACTTGCCGCTCTTGCTCGATTGCGCCATCAAAGGAACCATGCCGAAAGAGGAGGAGGAGGCGGCAATGATTAAAATTTTGGCTGGAGTCGGCCTTGTGCTCATAGCGACAGGCCCTTCCTTTGCGCAGGATTACTGCGAGCAAGTACGACAAGGTATCGAGCAATACGGCTTCGTGGCCGCCCGGCAATATGCGGTTGAGCACTACACGAAGGAAGAAGTGAGGGCCGCCGATCGCTGCGTCGCCAAGTTACATCTGCGCCGCGCGGAATCCCGATAGGGGCGCGCCTTCGTTTCTGGGCTACAAACCAACGGCTTTATCGAGCTTGGCGGTCGCGACATCGAAGGTCTCGGCCACAAAATCGGTCGCGCGGGTCTCGGCGCTGAACAGGATGGGATCATCCGCCTTAAGCAAAGAGATCGTCTTATGAACTTCGGCGATCGCCGTCCCGTACGTTACGACGGCTTGCGCCCTGGTCTTTGCCAAGCGCACATTGCGCGCCGCGCGCTCGACAACCTCATGCAGTCTCTGCAATTTCCCTGGCAAGTTGGGAGACAAAGCGCGCAAGGCGTTTGCGTATTTGTCCAAAGCGGCGGCGATGCAAGAAATCCCCTCTTGGAGAGCGTCGCTGCACGCCGCGATCGCGACCTCGGCGTCACGCGTTTCGAATTCGATCGCTCTGGCTGACGAGTCTGAAGGCCCATGGGCCTTCACGCCGCCGCCTGCGGCGATTCTTGGAGAATACGACGAACCGGCGTCACCTTGGCTATGGGCGAAATAGCAGCTTGCGTCTGAGACGATAATCGCAAGCCACAGGGTCGCTAGGAATCGCATCACCAAAGTCCGCTCCGAGCGACAGATAAAGCTGGCGTCAGCGATGTCTGGTACGACCGATCGCTGGAGCCGCCCCGTGTTCGAGATTTAACTATGCGGATTCGCGCCGACCGTAACTTTCTGTACTTCGTGAGTGACGGTCTAAAAAAGCGCCTATATTGCGAATCTCCGCACGGTGCAGACCGACATCGATCGACGCGCCAGCGGCGCGAATTAAGCCCATCGTCCGTCGATTGTCGGGATCGAAGAAGCATTCGGCTTCATCAAACCCACGCGCGACGGCCGCCGCGAGAACCTCGACTACCAGACGAAGCGCCAACCCTCGACCGCGGTACGTTCTATAAACGGAGGCGGCGATTTCGACACGGCGCTGAGTCGTAGGCGTAGGCTGCGCCTCAGCGAGGCCGACGACATCTCCGTGAACGATGTCGAGCGCTGCCACCACCACTGCGCGACTGAGGTCGATCCGACTCACGTAGTTTGTGATGGTTGTATCGTCACAAGCCCCGCCAAACCGCGCATGTCGATCCGCTGGATCAAGCGCCAGGAAGTGGCGCGCGATCGATTGAAGTTCAGGTTGCTGCAATTGCCGGATGTGCAACGACAGAGCCGGTGCCGCCACCGGCTGCGCGACGCCATGATAGAGCGGGCCGTGTGGCGGCGGGATCGACCGACTATGATGGCGTGTCGGAACGCCATAGGAGCTTTCGACGCCGGACATATCAAGTCTTGCCCGATTCGCCGTTTTGTTCTCGGACAATGTATTCAATGGCGCACCGGCAGACGCCGATGTCTTTGAGCACCGCGTCGTCGAGGGCGTACAATGCGGCGGCGTTACGCCTTCTCTGCCGCCAGCGCCTGATCGCGATCAACCCAAGTCCGAGGGGCGCAATCAGTGTAACCGCTATACGGATGACGATATCGGTCGTCGAAAACTTTCTGAATTCTAATCGACGCTTGTTACGGCCGTCGCGGTCAGCGATCTCGCATTGGCTCGTCGAGCCAACCATATCGCTGCGATATTCCGCGGCCAGTTTGTGTACTCGATCGCGCTTTGCACAATCCTCTTCGCGCGTCTCATCGATTTCCTCGAATGTCCGAGGGCTGGGAGGCGCGAAGAATTTCGGTTGACGCTTTACGACATTCGACATTGTATATCTCGCTCATTCCGCTCAAGCGCGAAGCGCCTTGGAAAGAGCTAATGACGATGTCTCGCGCCGGCGTCTTGGACCCAGCGGACAATCGTGCTGCTTATTCGGACAAGATTGTTTCTTCGCGCGATCGTCGCATCAGAAAAACTTGCGACAGGCAGATCGACGCGGTTCGGATAGGCTTTAGCCGCTACAATTTCTCGGCGACAACCGTTGCTCACCGATGAGCTAGGAATAAGTGGGCTGGGCGTCCCGCCATTCCGAAGGCGTCATGCCAAACCGCTTGCGGAATGTACGATTGAAATAAGACAAATCGCCAAATCCCGCATCTTGGGCGACGGAGCCGATTTTCTTATGGCGATTGCTCGGACCTGACAACAGTCGGTGGGCAAGAAGCAAGCGCTGCTCTAGTACGAATTCTGAGAAAGTGGTCCCAGTCGGCTCGAATAATCGTTGAACTTTCTTAGGCGTCACGCCCGCCCGGCGGGCCGCCGAGACGATGGTAAGTCCGCTATCGTTCAGGCGATCGAGCGCCTGGGCTTGGATGAGCCGCAGACGAGCGGCATCGTAACCTTCATATAAGGTCGATGGTCTCGCGGCCTCGTCCCCACGTAGCAGAAGTCCTACGAGTTCCGTCATTTGTCGCGCCATCGTCTGTTGGCCGACGGCGTCGAGCGAAACGCCCGCACTTGCGCATAATGAGAAATAATCGGCGACGATGTCCCCGAGCCGCGTCGACGCGACGAGAGGCTTAGACAGTTTGTCTTCGCTTTCAGCATAGACGCTGAGGAGATCGCGCCGCGGGATGCGCAGCGCGGTGAAACGGCCCACGGCTCCAAGAGCGCATTCCGCAATATCATCCAGAGCCATCAAGGACATTTGCGACGTCTTCAGCTCGGTGGCCCGTCCTCGCTGGATCGTCAGCACCTCGCCAGCCGCAGCGGTCACGAGAACAAGGTCGTCACAACCATCGTTGAGAAGAGGGCGCGTGCGCATAAAGCTGCAAGACTCGCCATGCGCAGAGCCGAAGGAGAGTGCGCCCACCCGCGCGACTTCCACCGTGCAGTCAATGCGTTCGGCGGAGCCTGGCTCGGCATCAAGCTGACAGAAGCGCCGGCAAAATTCCTCGCGCCAGGCTTCGTAGCCTCTTCCCTTCGCGGCGCCCGCGTAGGCGACGACCGCCGTATCCGCGCTTGTCACAGCGTCCTCCTATGGCCGTCAGCTCCGATGGGCCCTTTTTCCGCTCCAGCCCCAGCCTTGAAACGTAGACGATAACCTGCTGCGCGGTTGCTATGATGGACGATCGAGCGGGGGTCAAGCTTGAACGTCGAGCAAGCGGCCGAACCACCGGCCAGCTTATAGACCCCCGGCACGCTGTCGCCCCCCAAAAAAAAATCGACCGCTTGGGAATAAAGCGCGGGCCGGACCGGTCCTATGCGCAGTAGGGCCCAGAGGAAATACCGCCCTGCGAGCATCGCGTCGTAGATTCTCAAGGAGAATACGAATGTTAAATCTTTCGCGCAGAGGCGTCCTGACCGCGGCCACCGCATCCGCCGTCTTCGGATTGAGCAAACCGTTGGCGCTTATCGGGCCTTCGTTTGCAGCGACGCCAATCGAACCTGCGATTGGACATTACAAATACAAGGTTGGCTCGATCGAAGTCACCGCCATTTACGACGGCATTTGGCGCAAGCCGCATGATCCGGCCTTTATCAAGGACGTGTCCGTCGAAGAGACAAAGGCGGCATTAGCCAAAGCTGGCTTAACTACCGACTTCATGCCGATTCCGCTGACTGTGGTTGTGCTGAAAATCGGAGACAAGTTGATCATGATCGACGCCGGCTCGGGCGTTGGCCAGTGGCAAGCGAACGCGACAAACCTGCCGGCCAATATGAAAGCCGCAGGGATCAACTTCGCCGACATCGGCACGATTCTGATCTCGCATTTCCACCCGGACCACGTCTGGGGCTTGATGGAGAAGGGGACGAACGCGCCGACGTTCCCTAACGCCGAACTCATCGTCAACAGCGTCGAATATAAGTTCTGGACCGAGGACGGTCGCGTCGACAAGCTTCCCGAAGGCCGTAAGGCCGCTGGACGCCGCATCGCAGAGAATTTTCCAAAATGGAAGAACTGGAAGCTCGTCGAGAGCGGCGCTGAAGTCGCTCCGGGCGTACGAATTCTCGATGCCTACGGTCACACGCCCGGCCATTCCACCTTCCTTGTCACGTCAGGCAAGGATCAATTGATGGTCTCGAACGATACGATGTACGTGCCGGGCGTCTTGGCCCCGCATCCGGAGTGGCAGGGCGCTTATGATCAAGATGGCCCTCTCGCGGTCACGACGCGTCGCCGGATCATCGATCGGGTTATCGCCGATCAAATGCAGATCTGCGGCGCGCATTTTCCGTTCCCGGGCGCCGGCGTCTTCGTCAAAGACGGCTCCGCATACGGGTTCACGCCCGTCGTTCAATCGTAAGCATCAAATGGAGAAAAGCTATGTCGAAAGCTAAGAACCTTCGCTCCTTCGCTATGTTCATGGGTTTGCTCATCGCGCCCATGTTTGTTGGCGGCTACGCCTATGCCGTCGATAATATGGAGACAAGCGGGGACGTCGATCTGGCCTCGGTACGCGCGAAGATAAAGTCTCAGGACTATAAATCCGCGCTCGCCGAGCTGCGCGATCTCGCAGAAGACACCCAAAATGCCGACGTCTACAACCTGCTCGGCTTCACTTTGCGCAAAACGGGCGATTACTCGACCTCCCTATCGTATTACACGAAAGCGCTGGATCTGCAGCCCGAGCATAAGGCAGCCCGCGAATATCTCGGCGAGCTCTTCGTGGAAACTGGGCAGATCGACAAAGCAAAAGAACAACTCGCCGCCCTCTCCAAGATCTGCCCTTCGGGATGTGAAGAGCGTGAAGATCTCGAAAAAGCTATCGCTGCCAAGGCGGGCAAGTGAACCCCAGAGGCGGGCGCCCGCCGCGCCCGCCTCTTCCCAATTGCGAGAACGACAAATGACCTCTGCAGTAGAAAAATTGGCGCCACGCCTGTTCGACGCGCTGTTATTGGCGGGACGGCTATTGCTCGCCGGGATTTTCGTCCACGAGGGCGTGTTTCTCCTGACGCATTTCGACGGCGCCGCCGCGAGCATGGAGAAGCTCGGCGTCCCGAGCGCCGCACTTGTCGCAACGATCGCCCTGCAGCTCGCGGCGGGATTGGCGATAGCATCGGGATTTCTGACACGGTACGGCGCCTTCGCTCTCGCTTTGTTCTGCCTCGCCACCGCGGTGCTTTTTCACACGCATCTTTCAGTCCGCGACGAACTGCTGCATTTTGAGAAAGATCTCGCGATCGCAGGAGGTTTGTTCACCCTGGCGGTGCATGGTGGCGGCGCATGGTCGATCGAAGCTCTCGCCCCGCGCTGGCTGCGAAGATTGCGCGTGTAAATATTGTGCCCGGAGTCGGCGTTGCGCGTAGATCGGCAAGGATCGCAAGTCGCCCGCGCGTCGTTTAGGTTATTGACGATTAACCTTCCTTCCACGACGGCGATGCCGATCGCGGGAGACTAGTAAGCGCCGGCGCCGGACCCGGGTGATTGATTCAGTCGAATTCTCAATGCGACGCTCCGATATTCAAATAGAATAGCGCGAAACTGAAAATGACTTTTTAAGTATCGCGAGGAATAGGCGCCATAACGTAAGGTTCGCGACGGCGACTCCAACGACCCGCAAGGAAGTTTTCATCCTTCAGGCGCGATTTTGCAGAGCGAAATCGTTTCCGTCCGGGCCTTTGCTCAGCCGGGCAATTCGCTTGGAGGGGTAAATGAGCGCTCAGGCGCAACAAATCGCGAATCTCAATCGCGTCAACAATGCACGTGTCGCGGTTGGAAGGATTCTCATCGTCGATGACGTTCCGGACAACCGCATCATCCTCGGCCGCCGTTTCGAGCGGCAGGGTTTTGAAATTGCTGAAGCAGGCGGCGGCGTCGAGGCTCTGGAGCTAATCCAGGAGAAAGAATTCGACGTCATTCTGCTTGACGTCATGATGCCGGATATGAGCGGCATCGACGTGCTGCGGCGAATAAGGCAGCGATTTTCGCCGGCAGCGCTTCCCGTGATCATGGTCACGGCGAACGCCCTCTCCGAGAATGTCGTCGAGGCGCTCGATAGCGGCGCCAACGATTACATCACCAAGCCAGTCGATTTTAAAATCGCCCTGTCGCGTGTGAACGTACAGGTCGATCGGCGTCGGGCCGAGGCGGAGTTACGGCGCGCCAATAGAAGTCTGACAGAGGCTACGGCGAGCCTGCGCAGCGAGGTAGCGGTTCAAAGTTCGAAGCTTGAGAAAGCTCATGCGACGATCAATGAAGAAGCAGCGCGGCGCGCTGCGTCCGAGGATAAAGTCGTCTATCTTGCCCATCACGACCCTCTGACTTCGCTGCCGAATCGCTTCACTTTCGATCAGAAACTTCAGGCTGCCTGCAAAGCGACGCTCGAAAATGGCCTGACGATCAGCGTACTTTTCGTCGACCTCGACGGTTTCAAGATGGTCAACGACACGCTGGGGCACGACATCGGCGACTCGTTGCTCTGTGAAGTCGCGCGCCTGCTCTCGAGGGTCGCAAGCCCGACCGACATTGTCGCGCGCTTGGGCGGCGACGAATTTGGGGTCATTCATCTCTCGACAGACCCCGAGATCACGGCTGTGGCGCTCGCCAATCAGCTTGTCCAGGAAATCTCCGCCTGCCGCAGCGCCGCCGGTCATGACGTTTTCGTTGGCGCAAGCGTCGGCGTGGCGATCAGACGCGACGCTCGGGTCGACGCGACAGCTCTTCTCAAGCAAGCCGATCTGGCGATGTACCAGGCGAAATCGGGTGGCGGCGGCGCGCACCGCTTCTTCGAGCCGGAGATGCAGAAGTCGGCGCAAAGGCGGCGCGAGCTCGAGATCGATCTTCGCAAGGCCGCTTCGCGTTTCGATTTGGATTTGCATTACCAGCCGATTGTCGATCTGGCGACACGCAAAGTGGTCGGCCTGGAAGCGTTGATGAGATGGGATCATCCCGAGCGCGGTCCCATTTCAGCGCAGGAATTCGTCACCTTGGCCGAGGAGATCGGACTCATCTCGCCCATGGGCGAATGGGCGCTGCGCAAGGCTTGCACGGACGCGGCTCTTTGGAGAGACGACCTACGCATTGCAGTCAACCTATCGCCGCGGCAATTCCGAAATCGTGGCCTCGTGACGACCGTGGTCAACGCGCTTGCGGCATCCGGCCTGCACCCCTCGCGGCTCGAACTCGAAATCACGGAGACCGCTTTTCTCCAAAACGCGTCACAAACGTTGACCATGCTCAACCAATTGCGAGAGCTCGGCGTGCTGATATCGCTCGACGACTTTGGCGCTGGATATACCGGATTTGGCTATCTGCGCGACTTCAGATTCGACAAGCTGAAGATCGACCAATCCTTCGTACGTAATATGCCGAATCAGGTTGAAAGCGCGGCAATCGTGCGCGCGGCCTTAGGACTCGGCGCCAATCTTGGCATGACGACAATCGGCGAGGGGGTCGAGCGCCACGATGAGTTGGCCTGCCTTGTATCGGAAGGTTGCGTCGAGGCGCAGGGCTTCTTGTTTGGCGAAGCAAAGCCAAGAGAGGCGATCCCCGATCTGATCAGAGCGATTGAGACAACAACACAATGGACATCGAAAGAATCGCGCGACGCGAAGGACCGGGCGTGACTTACATGACAAGCGACCAACAGCAGATGGCGAAAACGACCGATCGGTTCGCCGCCGTTCACCGATCTCGGACCTTGCATCTGCCGGCGATCCTCGACAGCGCTTTTGCGCCGACGCTGGCCGACATCCTAAAGGAATGCCACGGTGAAGATGTGACGATCGACGCGTCGTACGTTCAACAAACGAGCGCATTATGCGCACAGGTTTTGCGAGCGGCGCGGGAGGCTTGGAAGGCCGACCACCGCGCGATGACTTTTGTGAATGAGCCGAGCGCTTTGATTGACTTGTTATCAAGCGCCAAAGCCACAGCGATGGCTTGATTCGGTGAGATCAGCCGCCTGACGACCGGTCGCCTGTCAGCTCCGTCCTTTTCTTCCAAGCGAAGGCCGTAAATACACCGGCGAGCGCAAGCGCCATGCCGAACCACGTCAAGGCATAGCTCAAGTGATTGTTCGGGAAGGCGAGGATCGTCTCGCCGCCCTCCGGCAGCGCAGCAGGGTCCGGGCTGGCGTCGGCGTCGATCGTGAAGCGCGCAACGCGGTCAAGCTTCATGGCCGCGGCGATCGCGGCGGGATCACGGGTGTACCAATCGCCTTTTGCGGGATCGTCGGAAGGCGTGAACCAATTGCGCGGCTCTGAGGCGCGCATCAAGCCTACGACTTCGATTGGCGATCCAGTGGGTGTCTGGCTTGAAACCGCGTCTTTGCGCTCCGCAGGCGTGAAGCCGCGGTTGACGATGATGATCGCGCCGTCGGCAAGGCGCAGCGGCGTCATGACCAGATAGCCCTGTCCACCATAGCGGCCGCGCGGCGCCTCGAGCGCACGGAAAACGAAAACCTGATGGGCGAAATCATAGACGCCGGTGGCGCGTACATGCCGGTATTCGTATTGTTTCGGGTCCAGCCGAGGCCATTCGGTTTCGTCAGGCAGATCGACTGGCGGCGCGCCGACGCGCGTCGAGACTTCTGCGATCAGGGCCTCTTTCCAGGCCAGGCGATGCAATTGCCACACGCCGAGGGCGACCAGAAGGGCAAGGCCCAGGATTGTAAAAAGGCCGGGCCAGATCAGCGCCGAGATAAGGCCGCCGCGCGCCGCCATGGGCTTAGCCTTCCCGCTGGCCTTCCTCGGCATTGTTGCGAAATTGAAGGGCGATGAGCACGCCTTTGAAGGGTCGCAGCAGCCCGAGACAGACAATAATGGTAAGCGGCAAAAAGAGAACCATATGGAGCCAGAGCGGGGGCTCGTAGACGATCTCTGTCCAGAGCGCCGCGCCAAGCACAACGAAACCGCCGATCAGGGCGATGAAAACGGCAGGCCCATCGCCAGAATCGGCGAAGCCATAATCAAGGCCGCATACGCCGCAGGCCGGCGCCAGGGCGATGAAACCTTTGAAGAGAGATCCCTTGCCGCAGCGCGGGCAACGCCCGGCGAGGCCCGCGGCAATGGGCGAAACGGAAATACGCTCGGCGTCGCCCTCGTTCATCGGATTGCCTGCGCGCCCGGGTCGGCCCGCAGCGGCGGCGAAAACTCAGCCCCCGCCAGTCGCCCCTTCAATCGCGGCGCCCCACGAACCCCAGACATAGATGCAGGAAAAAAGGAACAGCCAGACGACGTCGACGAAGTGCCAATACCAGGCCGCGAACTCGAAGCCGAGATGCTGTTTCGGCGTGAACTGGCCGGCATAGGCGCGGATCAGGCAGACAACGAGGAAAATCGTGCCGATGATGACATGGGCGCCGTGGAAGCCGGTCGCCATGAAGAAGGTCGCGCCATAGATCGAGTGTTTGAAGGCGAAGGGCGCATGCGCATATTCCCAGCCCTGAACGCAAGTGAACGTCAGGCCCAAGAGGACGGTCAGCCAAAGGCCAATCTTCAGCCCGCGACGATCGTTATGCAGCAGCGCATGATGCGCCCAGGTGACGGTCGTGCCTGAGGTCAAGAGAATCAGCGTATTCAGCAGCGGCAGGTTGAGCGGATCGAGAACTTCCGTGCCCTTCGGCGGCCAGACGCCGCCGGTAAAGGCGACGCGGTCGACCTGGATCGCCTCGTTGGTGAAAAGCGAAGCGTCAAAGAACGCCCAGAACCAGGCGACGAAGAACATCACCTCGGAAGCGATGAACAAGATCATGCCGTAGCGATGACTGATCTGAACGACCGGCGTGTGGTCGCCGTGTTCGGCCTCATGGATGACGTCGAGCCACCAGGACGCCATCGTGTAGAGAACGCCGAGGAATCCCGCGCCCAGGACATAGGGGCCGACGGGCGAGAGCGCCTTCATCGAGATGATGAGGCCGACCGCAGTGATGAAGGCGAAGATAGAGCCGACGAGCGGCCAGGGGCTCGGATTGACGAGGTGGTAGTCGTGATGCGGCTTGGCGTGAGCGTCAGCCATTCTGTCCCCTCTTCGCTTTCGTCCAGTCCCAGCCGGTCATGACTTAAGCTTGGATTTGCCTCGTTTGCCTGGCGTCGTCAAGGCGACGATTCGTCCCGACCCTGGCGCCATTTTGTTCGTCACGAACGCTTTTCCGTCGCCGCAGGTTTCGCAGCGTCCCGCGCTGGATAAAGCGTATACGAGAGTGTCAACTCGTCGACGTCCTTCATGGTGGCATCGTCTTCGAGCTTTGGATCGAGGAAGAACACGACCGGCAGTTCCGCGCTCTCGCCGGGTCCTAAATGCTGTTCGGTGAAACAGAAACAGGCGATCTTGTCGAAATAAGCGCCGGATACGTCGGGCGTTACATTGTAGACGGCGTTGGCCGCCGTCTCACGCGCGACCTGGCTACGGAATTTGAAATAAACGGTGGCGGTCGCTCCGGTGCGCACCGTAACCGACGAGGTCTCCGGCTCGACCGTCCAGGGCAGCCCGGGCGCGACATTGGCGTCGAAACGCACCCTGATCATACGCTGACCCTTCAGCGTCGGCGCTGAATGGGCGACTTGAGTCGTCCCGGCAAAGCCCGTCGTCCGACAGAACAAGGCGTAGAGCGGAACGGCGGCGAAGGCCGCGCCGAGCATGACGAAAAAGATGAGCGCGACGGCAAGGCCAGTGGCGCGATTGCGCGACCGTTCCGGCGTTCCTATTGCGCGCTTCGACATTGCCTCACGGTTCAGGGCGCAACACGCCCGGTCCCAGTTTCACGATCGTCACCGCATAGAACAAGGCCGCCAACAGCGCGACGCTCAATCCGATCGCAATGTTGCGCAACCGCCGGTTCCGCATTTGCTCCGGCGTCAGCCTGATTCCCTGGTTGCGATCGGGATCCGTCACGGCCGTCACAGTCCAAAGCGCTCAATAAGGCCGAAACCGTGCTCGACCACCAAAGCGGCGAAAAGCATGAACAGGTACAGGATCGAGAAGCCGAACAATTGCATCGCGGCGCGATTGGCCGGCGCGCCCTCGCGGATGCGATAGACCCGCCAAGCCAAATGGATCATCGCCAAGCCCGCCACAAGCGCAAGCGCGCCATAAATGCGCCCGCCAACGCCCATCGGCCAAGGCGCGAGGGCGACCGCAGCGAGCAGAAGCGTGTAGAGGACGATCTCGAGTCGCGTGTGGTCGGCGCCTTTGACATTGGGCATCATCGGCACGCCGGCGCGCTCGTACTCGCCGCTCTTGACCAGGGCGAGCGCCCAGAAATGCGGCGGCGTCCAGATGAAAATAATCGCGAAGAGAATGAGGCTATCGAGCGTGACCGAACCCGTCGCCGCGGCATATCCGACAACTGGCGGCAACGCGCCGGCGGCGCCGCCGATGACGATATTCTGCGGCGTCGCCCGCTTCAGCCACATTGTGTAGATGACGGCGTAGAAGAAGATGGTGAAAGCCAGCAGGCTGGCAGCGAGAAGGTTTGCTGTCACGGCGAGCGTCAGCACGGCGATCAGCGACAAAGTGAGGCCGAAGAACAGAGCTTCGCGCGGTTGCACGAGTCCGGACGGAACCGGCCGCTTGCGTGTGCGCGACATGACCGCGTCGATGTCAGCGTCCCACCACATGTTGAGCGCGCCCGCAGCGCCGGCGCCGACCGCAATGGCGAGCAGCGATGCAAAGCCGATCACAGGATGGATGGGGACAGGCGCGACCAGCATGCCCGCCAGCGCCGTAAAGACGACCAGCGACATCACGCGCGGCTTGAGCAGGGCGAAATAGTCTTGCGGCCCGGCGGCATAGTCGACGCCCGCGACCAATAGTTCCTGCTCGTGACTGACTAAGCTCATAATCGAATTCCAAACCCGGCGCCTTGCAGCGACCGGGTCCGCCGGCCTCGCCTCTAAAGGCCGCGGCCGCCAAGGGCGACCGCATTAAGCTCAATGATCGCCGCCGGTGATGCGCGGCAATGTCTCAAACTGATGGAAGGGCGGCGGTGACGGCAGCGTCCATTCCAGAGTCGTCGCGCCGACGCCCCAGGGATTGTCGCCCGCAACGCGCTTTTTCGCGAAAGCGTCGTACACCACGTAGAGGAAGACGACCGTTCCAATGCCCGCGATATAAGCGCCGATCGACGACCAGAAGTTCCACAGGGCGTAAGCGTCGGGATAGTCGATGTAGCGGCGCGGCATGCCGGCGAGGCCAAGGAAATGCTGCGGGAAGAAGACGAGATTCACACCGATAAACAACAGCCAGAAGTGGATGTTGCCGAGCTTCTCGTTGTACATGTAGCCGGTCATCTTCGGGAACCAATAGTAGAAGCCCGCGAAGATCGAGAAGATGGCGCCCAGAGACATCGTGTAATGGAAGTGGGCGACGACATAATAGGTTTCGTGCAGCGCGCGATCGACGCCGGCATTGGCGAGAACGACGCCCGTCACGCCGCCGACCGTGAACAGGAAGATGAAGCCGATCGCCCAGATCATCGGCGTGCGGAGCTGGATCGAACCGCCCCACATCGTCGCAATCCAGGAGAAGATTTTCACGCCGGTCGGCACCGCGATCACCATCGTCGCGAAGACGAAGTAGCGCTGCGTATTGAGCGACAGGCCGACCGTATACATGTGGTGCGCCCAGACGACGAAGCCGACGGCCCCAATCGCCACCATGGCGTAGACCATGCCGAGATAGCCGAAGACCGGCTTCTTCGAGAAAGTGGACACGATCTGGCTGATCATGCCAAAGCCGGGCAGGATCAGGATGTACACTTCCGGATGGCCGAAGAACCAGAACAGATGCTGGAACAGGATCGGATCGCCGCCGCCTTTCGGGTCAAAGAAGGTCGTGCCGAAATTGCGATCGGTCAGCAGCATCGTAATCGCGCCGGCGAGAACCGGCAGCGCAAGCACGAGCAGGAAAGCCGTCACCAGCACTGACCAGACGAACAGCGGCATGCGGTGCATCGTCATGCCCGGCGCGCGCATGTTGAAGATCGTGGTGATGAAGTTGATCGCGCCGAGAATCGAGGAAGCGCCAGCGAGATGCAGCGAGAGAATGACAAAGTCCATCGCAGGGCCGGGCGTGCCCGTGCTCGACGAGAAGGGTGGATAGAGGACCCAGCCGCCGCCGAAGCCGTGATAGCCGGAGCCGTCGACGAACATCGAGGTCAGCAGCAACAGGAACGAGGCCGGCAGCAGCCAGAACGAAATATTGTTCATGCGCGGGAAGGCCATGTCCGGCGCGCCGATCATCAACGGCACGAACCAATTGCCGAAACCGCCGATCATCGCCGGCATGACCAGGAAGAAGATCATGATCACGCCATGGGCCGTGATGAACACGTTGAACATGTTCTTGGCGGCGTCGACGTCGGTCACATCGGTGCCGGCGAGGATATGCGAAATCCAGGGAAAAACCTGAATGCCTGGATACATCAGCTCCATACGCATGGCGCCGGAGAGCGCGCTGCCGATCAGTCCCGCGATAACCGCGAAGATTATGTAGAGGGTGCCGATATCCTTGTGATTGGTTGAATAGAGGAAGCGGCGCCAGCCGGTCGGATGGCCGTGGTCTTCGTGGGTCGCTGCGTGGTCCATCTCGTCGGTCCTTAGGGAATTCGTCCCTCAATCAGGTCTAACTTGCGGCCTAACTAGGCTGCGCTTTTCCTCTTCTTACAGAAGAAGTCGCCTCAATTATGAAGCGCCGATGAAGCGTCGGCGACCGAAATCGGGCTCGCCGCCGAAGCGAATTTCTTCTTCGCGTCGGCAAGCCAAGATTGATACTTGTCGTCGCTGACGACGCGGAACGCGATCGGCATGAAAGCGTGATCCTTGCCGCAAAGCTTGGAGCATTGTCCGTAATAGATTCCTTCGCGCTCGGCCTTGAACCAGGTCTCGTTGAGGCGACCCGGCACAGCGTCAACGCGAATGCCGAAGGACTGAATGACAAAGGAGTGGATGACGTCCTGCGACGTCACTTGAAGGACGACCACTTTATTGACCGGCACCACCACTTCATTGTCGACCGAAAGAAGACGGATGTCGCCATTCTCCGGCTTAATCTGATCTTCCGGCTTCACATAGGATTCAAAGGAGAAACCGCCGCCCTGGTCCTTGGGATATTCGTAGGCCCAGTGCCATTGCTCGCCCGTCACTTTCAACGTGACGTCGGCTTGCGGGTTGACCAACTCGTGCGTGAGCAAGCGGAAGGAAGGGATCGCAATCACGACGAGCACGCCGACCGGAATGATTGTCCACAGCACCTCGATCATCGTGTTGTGCGTGGTCTTCGAAGGGACGGGATGGACCTTCTCGTTGAAGCGCCAGATCACATAGGCGAGCAGCGCCAAGACGAAGAGGCTGATCAGCGTGATGATCGGCATCAGCAGATCGTCATGGAACCATTGAATTTCTCTGGCGATCGGAGTTACCGGCTCCTGAAACCCGATCTGACCAGGCTCAGCGTGGCCAACGCCATTCGCGAGCGCGGCGCCGGCCCAGAACAAGGCCCCGGCGGCGGCGCTCGCCGAAGATAGATAACGCCGAATCGTCATGACGCCCGTCATCCCCATATCTTACGCCGCTTTGATTCGGCCGTATCCGGTCAGGATTTTCGTCGTCCGCGCCGATTCGACTGGCGCGTGGCCCAATCCTGCGTCGCCCATCATAGCCGCTCGTCTTGCGTTGAAAACCACAAAGCGCTGCGCGGCGCAATGGCGCGGCGGGCGTAAGCCCGGTGCGGCATATTCGCGCTGGCCGCTATAACTCCAACAAAGCGGCACGCTTGCCTGAAAATCGGCGCGATGCATGGGCTTAGGAGCCCATCAGCCCCGCGCCGCGCTTGACAGGCAAGGGGCTTTTGATACGGCAAAACGCCGGCCCTCCCTGGGCCGAGAGGTTCTTGTCTCGCATGCATTCTTTTCTGACCGGACTTCCGCGATTTCGGCGGACCGCCGTCGGCCTCGCAGCGGCCCTCGCCTGGTCGGCCTTCGGCGTCGCAGCGCCCGCCGACGCCCAAGGCGTGGTGAAAGGAAAGAATGGCGACTGGGAGACGCGCTGCGAAACGCCGCCCGGCGCGGAACGCGAACAATGCGCGCTCATTCAAAGCGTCGCCGCCGAGGACAGGCCGAATATAACCCTCGTGGTCATCGTTCTCCGCACGGCCGACGGCAAAAGCCGCCTTTTGCGAGTGATCGCGCCGCTCGGCGTGCTCCTGCCCTCCGGCCTCGGCCTCAAGATCGACCAGGCCGATGTTGGCCGCGCCGCTTTCGTGCGGTGCCTGCCAAACGGCTGCGTCGCCGAGGTTGTGATGGACGACAAGCTGGTCGATCAGATGAAAACCGGCAAATCCGCGACTTTCGTCATTTTCCAGACGCCAGAGGAAGGGATCGGCATTCCGCTTGCGCTGGCTGGCTTCAAGGAAGGCTTCGATCAATTGCCGTAATCGCCTCCTAGACGCGGCTGGCGGGGTGCGCCGCGTTCGGGTAAGCACGATGGCTCGATAATTGGGGAGCGTCAGGAACAATGAAGCGGATGAGCGCGCGGCCAATCCGATTTGCCGTGATTGCCTTTCTCGGCGGATCATGCGCCGCCTGCAGCACGATCGAATCGGTGGTGCCGAGTTCGAGCACGCTCGCCAATCTCGTCTCCTTCAATCACTCCTCCTCGGAGCCGGCGGAACAGCCGGTGTCGACCGGCGCGCAGACCGCCGCCGTGGATACCGGGCCGAAGGAAGTCAATTGTCCGCAAATCGAGGTGCAGGACGGGACGTCGGCCATGCGAGTCGGCGGCGACGCCAACGCCTCGGTCCGCTATCAGTTCGACATCGGCGAGACGGCGCGCGAGTGCAAAGTCGAAGGCGCGCAATTCGCGATAAAAGTCGGCGTCGCGGGACGCTTGCTGATCGGGCCGGCTGGGACGGGCGGCTCCTATTCCGCGCCCCTGCGGGTCGTTGTGCGTGACGACGCCACGCAAAAACCGGTCATCTCCAAGCTTTACAAAGTCGACGCCACCGCCTCAGCGGCCACCAATTTGCAAGGGCCGTTCCAATTCGTCACCGAGCCGCTGATGCTGCCCTACGTGCACAGATGGGCGGATCAGGACTATACGATCCTCGTCGGCTTCGACACCGGACACGCCGGGCCCGTTGAAAAACATTCGCGCCGCAAACAGGCGAATTGACAACGCGCCCTGCTTGGGGCTGTGTTGCGGCGTCAGATCAAGACCCCAAGCGGAAGAGTCCGAGGGAGCCTAAAGCTTCGTCGGCGCCGAAGGCGCAACCGCCCCGGAAACGCTCAGGCCAATGGACCGCTGCGGGGATGACGCTCTGGAAAGCGGCCGGCTTCACGCCGACCCACCGACGGGGGTAACCGACGTTTTCTGAACGGCGGGAAATCTCTCAGGTCGTGCGACAGAGGGGGCGCCGTCAGCGTGGCTGCGACAGCAGCCTGTCGCGAGGCGGGCGCAACGTCTCTTCGCTGGTGGCCTGATGTCTTCATCCGACCTGCGTCAAACGCCTCTTCACGCGCTGCACGTCGAGTTTGGCGCGCGCATGGTTCCCTTCGCCGGCTATGACATGCCGGTGCAATATCCTTCCGGCATTCTCGCTGAGCATTTGCATACGCGCGCCGCTGCCGGCCTCTTCGACGTCTCGCATATGGGTCAGGCGCTCCTCGAAGGACCCGAAGCGGCGAAACGCTTCGAGCAACTGGCGCCGACCGACATCGCCACGCATCCGCTTGACCGAATCCGCTACACGCAATTGCTCAATGACAGCGGCGGCATTCTCGACGATCTGATGGTGACGCGCCGGCCTTCGCAACGAGAGGGCGAGGACAAATTATTTCTCGTGGTCAATGCGGCTTGCAAGGCGAGCGACTTCGCTCATATCCGCCGTCTTCTGCCGGAGCTTCGGCTGACCGAACTCGAAGACCGCGCCTTGATCGCGCTCCAAGGCCCTGGCGCCGCCGCCGTACTCTCGCGAAATTGGCCGAAGCTTGCCGCCATGCCCTTCATGACTCTCGCCGAAGAGGGCAGCCTTCTGATTTCGCGCTCGGGCTACACCGGCGAGGACGGCTATGAGATATCCCTTCCTGTTGACGCGGCTGAGGCTTTCGTGCGGGCCCTTTTGAAAAACGATGAGGTCAAGCTGATCGGCCTTGGCGCACGTGATTCGCTGCGCCTCGAGGCCGGTCTCTGTCTCTATGGTCATGACATCGACGAGACCACCAGTCCGGTCGAGGCCGGTCTCCTCTGGTCGATCCCGAAACGCCGGCGGACCGAAGGCGGGTTTCCCGGCGCTGAACGCGTGCTCGCAGAGATCGCTCAGGGTCCGTCGCGCCGCCGCGTCGGTTTGAGGCCGGAGGGCAAAGCGCCGGCGCGCGAAGGCGCGGAGATCGTCGACGCAGCAGGGGACGTTCTTGGCCGCGTCACATCGGGCGGCTTTGGTCCGAGCGTCGGCGCGCCGATTGCGATGGGGTACGTGGAAACCGCCGCCGCCGCCGCCGGGGCGTCGGTCGATCTTCTCGTGCGCGGCAAGAAGCTTCCCGCTCGCGTGGCGCCCATGCCCTTTCATCCACACGCCTATTTCCGCGGTCCCTGACGTCAACCCAAGGAGCCTTTCATGCCGCAACTTCGCTACAGCAAGGACCATGAATATATCTACATCGATGGCGATAACGCTGTGGTCGGCATTAGCGATCACGCGCAATCACAGCTCGGCGACGTCGTTTTCGTCGAATTGCCGAGCGTCGGCGCATCGATCGCGCAGGGCGCCGAGATCGCGGTTGTCGAGAGTGTCAAAGCGGCGAGTGAAATTTATGCGCCGGCCTCCGGCGAAGTCGTCGCGGTCAATAGCGCGCTCGAGAACGAGCCGAGCCTCATCAATGAGGACGCCACGGGCAAAGGCTGGCTCTTCCGTTTGAAGCTCGCCAATCCATCAGAACTCGACGCGTTGATGGACGAAGCCGCCTATCAAGAATTTCTCAAAACCCTCTCGTGAGCTAAAGAGCATGCGTTATTTGCCGCTCGACGACCAGGACCGCGCGTTAATGCTCGCGCGTATTGGCGCCGCCGATATTGACGAACTCTTCGCCGATATTCCCGCTGACAAGCGCTTGAATGAACTCGTCGACATCCCACGACGGATGAGCGAGATGTCGGTCGAGCGTCGGCTTTCGGCCCTGGCTGCGCGCAATGTTCCCGCGGGATCGGTTCCATTCTTTCTCGGCGCCGGCGCCTACCGGCATCATGTTCCTGCAAGCGTCGATCATCTCATTCAACGCTCGGAATTTCTCACCAGCTACACGCCTTACCAGCCGGAGATCGCGCAAGGCACGCTGCAAATCCTTTTTGAATTCCAGACCCAGGTCGCGGCTCTGACCGGCATGGAAGTCGCCAATGCGTCGATGTACGACGGTTCGACCGCTTGCGCCGAAGCCGTGCTGATGGCGCATCGACTGACGCGGCGAAAGAAAGCGATTCTGTCCGGCGGGCTTCATCCGCATTACGCGGACGTCGTTCGTACTCTATCCGATATGGCGGGCGACGATGTCGTTCGTCTTGGTCCCGATATCGTCGTCAAAGAAGATATCGCCGCCTCGATTGACGCCGAGACGAGCTGCGTTGTCGTCCAGACGCCCGACTTCTTCGGCAATTTGCGCGATTTGACGCCGATCGCCAAGGCCGCCCACGCCAAGGGCGCATTGCTCATCGCTGTTTTCACCGAAGCCGTTTCGCTTGGCGCGACCCGTTCGCCCGGCGAGATGGACGCGGACATCGTCGTCGGCGAAGGCCAATCGATCGGCAATGCCTTGAATTTCGGCGGCCCTTATGTCGGGCTTTTCGCAACGCGCGCCAAAAACATTCGCCAAATGCCGGGCCGTCTCACCGGCGAGACCCTGGACGCGGAGGGACGACGAAGCTTTACGCTGACGCTCTCGACTCGCGAGCAGCATATTCGACGCGAGAAGGCGACGAGCAACATCTGCACCAATTCCGGCCTTTGCGCTCTGGCCTTCACGATCCATATGACTTTGCTGGGCGAGACAGGATTGCGCCGGCTCGCCAAGGTCAATCACGCCAATGCTGTCGCCCTCGCTGACCGGCTCGCCGACACGCCAGGCGTCAGCGTACTCAATGAATATTTCTTCAACGAATTCACATTGCGCACGCCGCGCCCCGCGGTTGAAGTCGTCGAAGCCCTAGCGCAGCGCGGCGTCATCGGCGGTCTGCCCGTCTCGCGCCTCCTCCCCAAGGCCGGGCTTGACGACCTGATTGTCGTCGCCAGCACCGAGACCAATAGCGACGACGACCGCGCCGCCTACGCGAAAGCTCTCGCTCAAGTTTTGTCGTGATGGCGCGCCCGACGCGCTGCAAGGAACGATGACGATGCTTAATACGCAGGGACGCCCGACCAATATTGGCGAATATATTTCTGAGACGCCGCAGACTTTTACGGGCAATCGCGCGCTCGACATGGAAGAGGCGCTGATTTTTGAAACCGGACGGCTCGACGCGACGGGAGTCGATATCGACGAGCCGGCGGCTTTCGTTTCGCGCCTCGGCGCTCACGAGCGCAAGGAGCCGATCGGCCTTCCCGGCCTGACCGAGCCGGAGACTTTGCGCCACTACGTACGGCTCTCTCAGAAGAACTATTCGATCGACGCAGGGCTCTATCCGCTCGGCTCCTGCACGATGAAGCACAATCCGCGCCTCAATGAAAAAATGGCCCGCTTGGCGGGTCTTGCCGATATTCATCCGCTGCAGCCCGTCTCGACGGTCCAAGGCGCCCTCGAACTCATCGACACGCTGGCGAAGACATTGATGAGTTTGACCGGCATGAGCGCGATCGCCATGTCGCCCAAAGCCGGCGCTCATGGCGAACTCTGCGGCATGATGGCGATCAAGGCGGCGATTCGAGCGAGAGGCGAAGAGGCCACGCGTAATGTCGTGCTTGTACCCGATTCAGCGCATGGCACCAATCCGGCGACCGCCGCGCTGATTGGATTTTCGGTTCGGCCGGTGCCGGCGAATGACGAGGGAATCGTCACGGCGCAGGCAGTAACGGCGGCGCTCGGACCGGATGTCGCCGCGATCATGCTGACCAATCCGAATACTTGCGGCTTGTTCGAGCGCGAAATCGTCGCGATCGCCAAGGCTGTGCACGACGCCGGCGCTTATTTCTATTGCGACGGCGCAAATTTCAACGCGATCGTCGGCAAGGCGAAGCCTGGGGCGCTCGGCGTCGACGCCATGCATATCAACCTGCACAAGACGTTTTCGACGCCGCATGGCGGCGGCGGCCCGGGCGCTGGACCCGTCGTTCTTTCCGAACGGTTGGCGCCTTTTGCGCCGGTCCCTTTCCTCGTCAAGGAAGGCGGCGCTTTGCGCGTTAAGGAGCACGCCGCCGACAGTCAGGCCTTCGGTCGCCTCTGCGCGTTTCACGGTCAGATGGGCATGTTCGTACGTGCGCTCTCCTTCATTCTCTCGCATGGCGCCGATGGCCTTAGGCAGGCCTCGGAAGACGCGGTGCTTTCCGCGAATTACATCAGGGTCTGCCTCGGCGATCTCATATCTTCGCCCTATGGCCACCGGCCCTGCATGCACGAGGCCTTATTCGACGATCGCTGGCTGAAAGATACCGGCGTCACGACGCTGGATTTCGCCAAGGCGATGATCGACGAGGGTTATCATCCGATGACGATGTATTTTCCGCTCGTCGTCCATGGCGCGATGCTGATCGAGCCGACCGAATCGGAATCAAAGGCGAGCCTCGATCTCTTCATCATGACCTTGCGCGATCTCGCCTCGAAGGCGCTTGCGGGCGAACGCGAACGATTCCTCGCCTCGCCCACCCTGGCGCCGCGTCGCCGTCTCGATGAAACGCGCGCGGCGCGCCAGCCGATCTTGAAATGGACGAAGCCTGCGCCAGCCTAACGGGCCGGCATGTCGCTAATAGCAGGCGCGGCTGGTCTTTTGGCCGACATATCGCCCGTCGGCGCTGTAAATGAGCTTGTGAAACAAGCAATCGCCGTGCAAATCCCTATCGTCCGCAAGCGGCGCTGCGCCGCCGCCAACGACAATTCTGATACCGCTGAAGCCGCTGCTGATGACATCGCTACGAACGACGTCGGGCGACCCATAGTTTGAGCCCAAGTCGTCGTCGGCCGGAGCTGCGAAGAGACCGACGCCGCCGAAGAGCCTCCCATGGCCGCGCCGAAAATGATCGCCAGCGAGCCGATGATCAAAGTGTGGATGCGATCCGAATGATCCGAACGTCCGCACATGCGCAAAATGGCCGCCGCCAAACCCCGCCATGCGCAACGGCGCAGCAAAGACGGATGCAGCAGACGATAGGATGATGGACGTCGCGGCTATGGCTGAAACGACATGTAGTGAGATGCGCATACTTCTCTCCGAAGTTCGAATGGCGCTGCGCATCTCAGTCGCCTTAAAACCACTATAATGGGAAATGTTTCCTGGTCAAAGAGCCCGCGCGCCGCTGGCGCAGCCTGGACGCTCAACCCCTCATTTCGGACTGACCGGCGGCGAGATCGGATCCGTCGGCAAAGCCGGTTGCGGAATGACGGCTTGGATGAAGGCTGGCGCGCCGCCGCAAGCAGCGATCAGCGGACTTTCCAAACTCGTGACGCCGCCCGGCAAAGTGAAGGTTTCGCTCGAACAGGCGCGCATGGCTGCACCGTCTTTCTTCGTCAGCGCGACTTGGCCCGAAGCAATGGCGATTTTCACCTCGCTCGGCGGGGCCTCAACGCCGTAGATTTCTCCCGGATTGATCGTGTGCCCCGCCGCCAAATCGGCGACATGCAATATCCCAGTTACCGGGGAGGATTGTCGGGCGGAGCGAGCCGCTGATTGCGTGCGGACCGGACCGTTGAACGGCACGTAGATGAACAGCACGGCGACTGCAATCGCCGCGACGACGAGGAGACTGACCAATCGGACCCGCCCGCCGCGTGGCTTGCGAGCGGGCGGCGCATCGTCCCGTGGGCTGGTAAGCCGATCGCTCGGGCGCGCTTCGAGGGGCGCGGGCGGCAAGCCGACAGAGGCGCTGCGCCGGAGATCCGAAGTTCGATCTTTAAAGCCCGGCCGTCTCTCGTCCTTGACTTGGATATCTGGCTTGGTCGCGGTGTCAACGGAGCTCTTTGGATTCAAATCGGTTCGCGCTTCTGCGTCTGCGACGCGCTTTATCGTTTCTTCGAAACGATCATCGTCCAAATCCTGATAGAGCTTTTTGAACGCCGTTTCGCTGAGGTCGTACGCACCGTTTTGAATGTCGTGCGGATCACGCACCCGCGTCTCCTCGGAACTGCGCATGGAGCCAAAGTCGCATTTGTGACCGTGGAATCCGGCCTCTTTGCGTCCGCCGCCAAGGTTATGTCTGGTCGCTTTGCCTCACAAGCGGCGGCTTGGCGCCGGGCGAGACTCGTTTCATAGTGGACAAGACCGATTTGTTCGGCGCCTCCCGCGAGAGAAATAAACGATGCCCGGCACGTCTTCGCCCCGCGCAAAATTGGCCGCGCTTTTTTGCGTGACGCTGATGGGCGGGCTTTGGCTCAGCGGCTCGGCGCAGGGACAAGAACAAAATCCGCCGGCGACGACGCAAACCGCGCCGGCGACACCCGCCCAATCCGCGACGCCGACGACGCCCGCGCCGCAGACTCCATCGCCACCGGCGGCCACCAATCCGCCGGCGCCTGCCGCTACGCCATCGACGCCGGCGCAAACCCCGCCCGCTCCTTCATCCGAAACGCCGCCGGCGGCCCCCCCGAGCGACGCGTCAGAAACGCCTGTGATCGAGCTTACCGGCCGCCCCGCCGCCTATATCGAAGGCAAGGCGGCGTGGGACGAAGGCTTCGCCAAGATTAAAGAGAACTTCGCAACTATCAATGCGGAGCTCGACAAGGCCGGCGTCAAACATGTCGGCCATCCGATCGCCGTCTTCACGGAGACCGACGATACGAGCTTCAGGTTCAAAGCCATGGTCCCGATCGACGCCATCCCTGCGGGGAAGACAAACCTGACCGACACGATCAAATTCGGCGAGACGCCAGCGGGCAAGGCGATGAAATTCGAGCACCGTGGCGCGTATGACGATATCGATTCGACCTATGAAGCGATCACCGCCTTCCTCGACGAGAAGGGTCTCGAATCGCAAAATCTTTTCTACGAGGAATATTTGAACGACGTAAAAGAGACGGACGATCCGACCCTCGAAGTCGACATTTATGTGTTGCTGAAGTGAGCGCAGGCGTCGTCGGGAATTCTTCGCCTGCGATTTTGTTCGACCTCGACGGCACGCTGACCGATTCGAGGCCCGGAATCATCAATTCGGCGCTCCATGCTTTGCGGCGGTTCAACGAGACCAAAAACGCCAATCTCACGATCCCGACGCCGGAGTCATTGGCCTTCATGTTGGGGCCGCCGCTTCAAGAATCTTTCGCGAGATTGGTGGGATCTGCGGAAGCGCCAGCGCTCGTCGCGTTCTATCGCGAACGCTACGACCCGATCGGCCTGTTGGAGAATAGCGTCTATCCCGGCGTGATCGAGGCGTTGGCGGAACTCGACGCGCTGGACTACCGTCTGTTCGTTGCGACGTCAAAGAACGAGGATTATGCGCGCCGCATTCTCGACCATTTCGGTCTAAGCCGCTTCTTCACTGCCATCCATGGCGCCGAGCCCGATGGAACGCGTTCAAACAAAGGCGAATTGATCGCCTATGTGCTCGAACGCCATGCTCTCGATCGGCGACGCACCGTGATGATCGGCGACCGTGAGCACGACGCCCGCGGCGCCAAGCGCGCCGGCGTTGGCGCGATCGGCGTGCTTTGGGGCTACGGTTCGCGGGAAGAACTTGACGCTGCTGGCGCCACGCCGCTGATCGAGCGCCCGCAGCAGCTTGCGCCCGTTTTGGCGGCGATGTTCAGCGATGTTACAGCTTAGTCCGGCGCCTGTTCAAACACTTCGCCTGGCCGCATCACGCGAAAGCTTTCTTCGTTGATCTCCGCGCGCTTTAGCGCCGCGGCCAGGGCCTTTGGCGGCGCATCGATCGCCTCGTTGCTCAAGGGAAATGTACCCCAGTGATGCGCAATCGCTCGGCGCGCGCCGCAGAGCTTGAAGACTTCGACCGCTTCCGCCGGATCGATATGCTGATCCTTCATGAACCAGCGCGGCTCGTAAGCGCCTATCGGAATGAACGCAAGCCGAGGCGCGCCAAACTTCTCCTTGATATCGCGAAAGATCGCGCCATCGCCAAAACCGGTGTCGCCGATGCAGTAAAGCGGGCCGTCCGGCGTCTCAATGAGGAAGGCGCACCACAAAGCCATGCGGCGATCGTTCAGACCGCGGGCCGACCAATGGTACGCCGGCATGAAGTGGACGGCGACGTCCGGCGATAATTCGATTCGCGCGCCCCAGTCATGGGCCTGAGGGGTCAAAGCACGGTCATGCCCGCGCATGATCGTATCATTGCCGAGCGGCGTGAATATTTTCGGCCGCCAGCGCGTCTGCAATTTGGAAAGCGTCCCAAGATCGAGGTGGTCATAGTGATTATGCGTCACCAACACGACGTCGATCGGCGGCAGGTCATCGAACGGTATTCCAGGAGGATTGACTCTCGCCGGTCCCGCCCATGACATCGGGCTTACACGCTTGGAAAAGACCGGATCGATGAGGAGATTGAGGCCTCGCGTCTGAATTAGAAAGCTTGCATGGCCGATATAGCTGACCCGCAGCGCGCCGCCCTGAACGCGAAAAGGCGGGCGGTCCACAAAAGGACTTGGGTAGCTCGCTGGCCAGCGCAGCGGACGGTCGTTGAAACGCCACGACAAGATATCGCGGAAGGTCTTGTCGATCGGCCGCGTGGGCGAGAAAAAAAGCTCGCCGTCGAAATGATCCGACGGCGGCCCTGAATAATAGCGATTGCGTGTCATTGATGGCCGACGACGGCCTTGGCCTGATAGGGCTCCTCCAGCCGCGCAATGGTTCTCGCGTCGAGCTTCAGCGAGAGCGCCGCGATCGCATCTTCGAGATGATGCGGCTTGGAAGCGCCGACGATCGGCGCAGTGATGTAAGGCTTCGAGAGAACCCAGGCGAGAGCGACGACCGCCGGCTTGACGCCGAATTTCTCCGCCGCTTCGTTGACCCGCTTGCGGATCGCCTCGTCCTGTCGAGAGCCCAGGCCGAGGGCGCGGCTGTACTGGTCCGTGCGGCCGCGCAAAGTCGCAGCGTTTTCGCCAACGCCGGAGCCGGCGAGAAAGCCGCGCGCCAAGGGAGACCATGGAATGACAGCAAGATTCTGATCGGCGCAATATTTCATCATCTCGCGCTCTTCCTCGCGATAGATGAGATTGTAGAAATTCTGCATCGAGACGAATTCGGTAAGGCCCTTCTCGCGCGCGTAGCTGATCATGCGCGCAAATTGCCAAGTCCACATCGAGGACGCGCCGATATAAAGCGCCTTGCCGGCGCGAACGACGTCATGGAGCGCCTCGACAGTCTCCTCCAGAGGCGTCTCATAGTCGAAACGGTGAATTTGATAGAGATCGACGTAGTCGGTTCCAAGCCGCTTCAACGAAGCGTCGATCCCTTCCATGATATGTTTGCGCGAAAGGCCGTGCGCATTGACGCCAGGTCCCATGACGTTGAAGACTTTGGTCGCAATCACGACTTCATCGCGTTTGGCGAAATCCTTTAGCGCCCGGCCGAGAATCTCCTCGCTGACGCCGAGAGAATAGACATCCGCCGTGTCGAAAAAGTTGATCCCCTTTTCGAGAGCCTCTTTTATGAAGGGGCGGGACGCCTCCTCCTCGAGCACCCAATCGCGCCATTTTGTCGAACCATATGTCATGCAGCCGAGGCAAAGCCTCGAAACTTTCATGCCGGTCTTGCCAAAGCGGACATAGTCCATTGTTCTTCGCCTCATCAAAAATGCGCGCGGAAGCGCAACGCCAACGCCGCCAAATGTCAATCGGCGCTATCGCGGGGTGTTGTCACTAAAATGTGTTCGCACTCGCCGAGCTTAATCGATCTCAAATCATCCCATTGGAGATTCGCTAAATGCTGAATGACCGCAAGATCACCTTCTTTCATTGTCCGCAGTCGCGATCCGGGGGAGCGTTGGTTCTTTTGGAGGAGCTCGGCGCGCCCTACGAGTTGCGGCTGATGAACATGAAGATGGGGGAGAATCGGCAACCGGCCTATCTGGCGATCAATCCGCTCGGCAAAGTCCCCGCCATCCTCGACGGCGATGCTTTGATTACGGAGCAATGCGCGATCTATATCCATCTCGCTGATCGTTTTCCCGCGGCGGGTCTGGCGCCGACGTTAGACGACCCTTTGCGCGGCCCCTACCTTCGGTGGATTGTTTTCTACGGCTCCAGCTTCGAACCCGCGATGGTCGACAAGGCGATGAAGCGGGACCCGGCGCCCAGGGCGATGAGCCCTTATAGCGACTACGACAGCGTGCAAGACCTTGTTGTCAAACAACTTGAGAAAGGTCCGTATTTGCTCGGCGACAGATTTTCGGCCGCCGACGTTCTATGGGGCGGCGCGCTTGGCTGGATGACGGCGTTCAAACTGTTCCCAGAACTGCCGCCCGTCGTCGACTATGTGAAGCGCGTAACCAGCCGGCCGACTTTTGTGAAGGCTCTAAAAGAAGACACCGAGCGCGCTGCCCAACACCAGGCAGCGGCGGAAGCCGCCAAATCATAGGCTCGCAGCCGAGCGCGCCGCCTGGTCGTAGTGGCCGGAGAGCGCGCGCAAGCGCGCGCCAAGCTTGGACAACCGGCCTTCTTCAAAGCCCATCGCCTTGACCGGTTCGACGAGCAGCGCCTCACGGATTTCGCGATAGGCGCGACAGGCCGCTTCGCCGCGCTCGGTGGCGGCGACGAATTTTTCTTTGGCGAGGATCTCGCTTTTGACGAGACCAAGCCGCTCCAGCTTCTTGATCGCATAGGCGACGAGATGGGTGTCCTCGATATTGAGGACCAGACAGATATCGGCCTGCCGCTTGCGTCGGTCGCGATGGTTGACCGAATGCAGGACCATCACGTCGGTCGGCGAGAGATCGGGAAAGCCCGCCGCGGCCATCCCCCTGACGGTCCAGCGTAGAAAAGCGTGGCTGGCGAGGATCAAGCCGAATTCAAATTCCGACAGGGCCGGGCTCGCGCCCTCGGCGAGATGCGCTGAGGAGACGATCGGTCCGACGCCTTGGCGCGGCGCATGCTCTGCTTCCGCAGCTTTGGTCATTCATGTTTTCCTGTTGCTATGTCGATAATTTATCGATAAATCGTCGATATTGTCAATTCGGATAGGCCATCGGCCGGGTGGACGTCAACATGGCGAGCGTAACGACGGGGAAAGGCTGGGATTTTTGGATTGACCGGGGCGGCACGTTCACCGACATCATCGGACGCGACCCTGGAGGGCGCCTGCATGTGCGCAAGCTTTTGTCCGAGAACCCGGCCTATGAGGACGCCGCCGTAGCGGCGATTCGCGATCTGCTAGGGCTTAAACGGGATGACGCCATTCCGACCGGCGCGATCAGCGCGGTGAAAATGGGCACGACGGTCGCGACCAACGCGCTTTTGGAGCGCAAAGGCGAACGCACCCTGCTCGTGACCACGCGCGGCTTCCGTGACGCGCTGGAGATCGGCTACCAGGCCCGGCCGAAGATATTCGCCCGCAACATCATTAAGCCTGAACAGCTTTATGCCGATGTCTTGGAAATCGACGAGCGCGTTCTTGCCGACGGCGTCGTCGAAAAGGCGCCTGACCTCGCGGCGGTCCGACGCGATCTTGAAGCGGCCAAGAAGCGGGGTTTCGACGCTTTGGCGATCGTGTTCATGCATGGCTACCGTTATCCCGAGCACGAACGGCAGGCGGCGCAGCTCGCTCGCGACATAGGCTTTGGCCAAGTTTCGGTCAGCCATGAATGTTCGCCTCTGATCAAACTGGTCGGCCGCGGCGATACGACGGTGGTCGACGCCTATCTCTCGCCGATCCTCGCGCGCTATGTCGCCCGCGTTTCAAAAGCGCTGGACGTGCAACGGACCGGCGCCCGCGTCATGTTCATGATGTCGTCCGGCGGCCTCACCGCCGCCGAACTCTTCGCCGGCAAGGACGCCATTCTCTCCGGCCCAGCCGGAGGCGTCGTCGCCATGGCCGAGACCGGCCGCAGCGCGGGTTTCAACAAAGTCATCGGCTTCGACATGGGCGGCACCTCGACAGACGTTGCGCATTTCGACGGCGAATACGAACGCGATTTCGAGACGGAGGTCGCCGGCGTGCGGATGCGGGCGCCGATGATGAAAATCCATACCGTCGCGGCCGGCGGCGGCTCGATCCTCCACTATGACGGGGCGCGCTTTCGCGTCGGCCCCGATTCGGCCGGCGCCAATCCCGGTCCAAAATGCTATCGCCGCGGCGGCCCGCTCGCCTTGACCGACGCCAATTTAATGACGGGAAAGCTCATCCCTGACCACTTTCCGAAGATTTTCGGAGCACAACAGAACGAGCCGCTCGACTCGGCGAGCGTGAAGGACGCTTTTATCTCTCTCGCCAAAGACGCCGGCCACGAACACTCGCCGGAGGATGTCGCTGATGGATTCATCGCGATCGCCGTCGCGAAAATGGCCGAGGCGATCAAAAAGATTTCCGTCGCGCGCGGCTATGACGTCACACGCTATGCTTTGAATTGCTTCGGTGGCGCCGGCGGCCAGCACGCCTGCGACGTCGCCGATGCGCTCGCAATCAAGACGATCCTGATCCATCCTTTCTCGTCGCTTCTTTCGGCCTATGGCATGGGCCTCGCCGACATTCGCGCTCACCGCGCCGTGGCTGTCGAAGAGCCGCTCAGCGTGGAAGCTTTGGTTCGCGCCGGCAAGCGCGGCGAGGGCGCATTGAAAGACGCCAAGGCGGAGATGCGCGCGCAAGGCGTCGAGAGCGACGAAGCCAAAGTCCATCAGCGCGCGTTGCTGCGTTACGCAGGATCCGACACCACGATCGAAGTCGATTGGGGATCCGTGGACGAGATGACGCAGCAGTTCGAGGCGGCGCATAAGGCGCGGTTCGGCTTCATCGACCGCAGCAAGTCCTTCGTGGTCGAGGCCGTTACGTACGAAATCGTCGGCGGTGGCGCGAAGCTGGAAGAGGGCGTGCAATCGCGTGGAAAAGACTTGAAAGTCGAAGCAGAGCGCGAAGCTCGATTTTTCTCAAAAGGCGCCTGGCATGAGGCGAAAATCTTTCGACGCGAAGCTTTGCCCATCGGCGTTCACATCGCCGGCCCAGCGCTCATCATCGAGCCGCATCAGACGATCGTCATTGAGAAAGGCTGGCGCGGCGAGCTCACCGCGAAAAACCATGTCGTGCTGACCCGTTTCGAGGCCGTGGAGCATCGCCAGGCTATCGGCGCCAAGGCTGATCCAGTGATGCTGGAAATCTTCAATAATCTCTTCATGTCGATCGCCGAGCAGATGGGCGTAACGCTGCAGAACACCGCCTATTCCGTGAATATCAAGGAACGGCTCGATTTCTCCTGCGCGGTCTTCGATCGCCACGGCCGCCTTGTCGCCAACGCGCCGCATATGCCGGTGCATCTTGGCTCGATGGATCGCTCCGTCGAGACGATCATCCGCCTTAACGACGGGAATATCCATCGCGGCGATGTCTTCATGCTCAATGCGCCTTATAATGGCGGCACGCATCTCCCCGACATCACCGTCTGCACGCCCGTCTTCGACGAAAATGGAGAGACGATCCTCTTCTGGGTCGCCTCGCGCGGCCATCACGCCGATGTCGGCGGCCTCTCCCCAGGCTCGATGTCGCCGCGCGCGACCAATATTCTCGAAGAGGGCGTCTACATCGACAATTTCCTCCTCGTCGAGCGCGGCCGTTTCCGCGAAAAGGAACTCTACGAACTTTTAGAAGGCGGCCCCTATCCCGCCCGCAACCCGCTTCAAAACGTCAACGACCTCAAGGCGCAGATCGCCGCGAATGAAAAGGGCGCGCAGGAATTGCGGCGCATGGTCGAGCAATTCTCGCTCGAGACGGTCGAAGCCTATATGGGG
>JASLHV010000441.1 GCA_030153205.1 Roseiarcus sp.
GTTTTTCCTTCTCTACCGTTCGCAACGCCTCGGCGCCGTTTGTCGCTTCGATGACGTTGAATCCTGCCTGCAGCAAGTCACGAGTCTTGACGTAGCGCTGCGGCTCTTGATCATCGACGTTGAGGATTGTGATTTGTGCGACCATGGCTAAGGAACCGCCAGTCCGTTGACGGCGTCGCGCAGAAACAACGACACATTTTCCCGGGAAATCAAATTCTTTGAAATGAGACGTGTCCCGACGGGCAGCCGAGCCTTCAGTTCGGCGTTCACGGCAAGGGACGTCGAAACGATCACGGGAATAACGCTCGTCCGATGGTCGGCGCCGAGTTCTTGCAAGACAGTAAATCCGTCGACATTCGGCATCTGAAGGTCGAGTACGATGACGTCGGGCTTTTCGTCACGCGCCCTGCGTAACCCTTCGCCCCCGTTGCTCGCCTCCAATACGTCGTAGCGTGGTTCGTTGGCGATGATCTGTTTCAGGATGTAACGGAACGTATCATCATCGTCAATGACGAGTACCCGCTTGCGCGGGAGTTCGTCGGTCGGCGCTACGACGGCGCCGCCGAGTTTCGAAGGTATCACCAGCGTGAAGACCGAGCCCTGCCCCGGAATGCTCTCGAGGCGGATCGCGCCGCCAATTAGTTCGGCGAGCGAACGGGAAAGCGGGAGGCCAAGGCCGGTGCCTTTGACTTTCTTCTGAAGCCGCGTGTCGACTTGGGAGAATTCCTCGAATATGCGCGATTGGTCTTCCGGCGCTATGCCGATGCCGGTGTCACGTACTGAGAAGACGACGAGATTGTCACCCGGTTGAAATTCAGCGCGTACCCTCACCTCGCCTTTTTCAGTGAACTTAAGGGCGTTGGAAATGAGATTGCGGAGGATTTGCGCCACCTTGGATTCATCCGTCACCAGTTCCGGCATATGTTCGGCGCCATCGAAGATGAGCTCCACGGAAGGACTGGTGAGGAGAGGCTTCAGCGCGCCGCGCAAAGCGCCGAACAGGCTTCCGACCGTGAAGGGGCTTGCTTTCACCTCGACCTTTCCAGCCTCGACCTTGGATAGGTCGAGAAGATCATTGACGAGTTCGAGCAGGCTTTCCGCCGAACGCCGGATGTAGCCGACTTGCCGCTCCTGTTCCGCCGTCAACTCGCCATCGATACGATCGAGCAACAAGCGCGACAATGCGAGGATAGAATTCAGCGGCGTTCGGAACTCGTGGCTCATATTGGACAGGAAACGGCTCTTCAGTTCGCTCGCCTTGCGCAATTGTTCGGCGCGTTCGTCAAGCTCGGCGTAAAGCGCGACGACGCCGCGATTGGTGTCCCCGAGTTCCTGATTGAGTTGCTTGCTTTCCTCGTCGCGGCGGCGAATCTCTTCGAGGCTTTGCATCAGCTCGCGGTTTTGCTCGCGCAATGCAGCGAGCGGATCGCTCGCGTCCTCGTTCTTGAGCTTGGTCGCGATCTCGGTAAGCGTCGCCTGCGTAACTCTCGCCTTACGCATTGGCAGCCTTTGACCGAGTTCGACCATCGTTCCCTTGCCTGGAGCGGACTCGATTAGAAACTGATCCATGAGGCGGCGCGCGCCGACCAGGCCAAGTCCCATGCCGCTCGGCGAGCGATACTGGCCGTCAAGAATGGTCTGCAAATTCGCGACGCCTTTTCCCTTGTCGCTGATGCGTATCTTGAAAACTTGCGGCGACTCCTTCGCTTCAATGATGAATTCGGCGCGGCCGCCGCCGGCGTAGACGAAAGCGTTCCGAGCGATTTCGGAGACCGCGGTCGCGATCCCCGTCTGTCCCTGACGCTCGAATCCGAGCAAGTCAGCGATACGGCGAGCGCGCTGACGGACCGCGACGACATCGCTCTCCGTTTCGATACGCATTGTGACGATAGACCAAGTCATCGAAAAGCCGCGCACCGCTTACGCATGTCTAGCCCATTTACCGACAAGTACGGTTGCATCATCTCGCCGGCGACCGAAGTCGCGATACAGGACCGCGGCGATCAACGTAGGGTGGGCCAGCGCCAAATTTGGATAACGGTCAAGAGACCAACCGGTGCTGATCCCGTCGGAGCAAAGTATCACCAATCCCCCCTGAAAAGGGTACTGAAAGGACTGGATCTTGCGGACATTGTAACCCGCGGTGCCCGGCATTGAAACCATACGGCGGAGTTCGGTCGGCGCGGCAAGAGAACCGGCGACATTCCCGATCCCTCCGAAGGTGACTTCCCTCGCCTCGGGGTCATAGCGGGCGATCGAGACCGCCGCTCCGCGCGTGGCACGAAGGCCGCCGTGAACATAGTCGAGCAATGTCGGCACTTGATGGCTGTGAAACCGGCGAAACAACCGCACGGCCTCTACGGAAGCGTCTGCGGCCTCCTGTCCGTGCCCCAGCCCGTCGGCGACAAAAAGCGTCGCCGCGACGCCGTCGCCGCGATCGATCGCCCAGGAGTCGCCGCAAACGTCTTCGCCAGCCTTGGCGATCGACACCGCGCCGAAAGCGACAAGCGGCCGCGCCGGCGCCTCGCTGGACTTCTTGACCTCTATTCGAGCCAAAAGCGCCGTCCCGACGCCAACCCAGGAGACGACATCGACGAAATCGGACTGGCGAACGACTGCGCCAAGTCCATGACCCGCCGTTCCCGCGCTCGAGTAGCCATCCGTAAGGCAGGCCTGAAAATTGGCCATGCCTTGTCCCTGATCGAGGGCGATCACTTCGACCCCGGTCCTATCCGCATCCTCAAAAGGGCCGGCGAGAATCTCCCCACCGCCGCCATGCTTGATGAGATTGGTGGCCAGCTCTGTAACGATTAGGGCCACACGACCTGCGCCTTCCTCGTCCAGACCCTGCTGTTGAGCGATCGCTACGGCGCCCCGACGCGCTTCAGCGATATGGCTTTCGTCGGTGACCGGTAAGGAAATCATCAGGCCTTCCAACGCGCGATGGTGATTTTCGTGCCCACCCCGATTGTCGATTCGATTGAAAATTCATTGGAGAGCCGCCGTGCGCCGCCCAGCCCGAGGCCGAGACCTGACCCGCTCGTATAACCGTCCTTCAAGGCAAGTTGCACGTCGGCGATGCCCGGGCCGCGGTCCTCGAAGGCGAGTCGAACGCCTTTGCGGCCGCCGTCCTCGACGATTTCCAACCTCACCTCGCCGCCGCCGCCATAATCCAACGTATTGCGAGCAAGCTCGCTCGCCGCGGTGACGATCTTGGTCTGATCGACGAGGCTCAGTCCGGCCTCGACAGCAAACGTGCGGACGAGCTGACGAACCTTTACGACATCCTCGGACGACCGGATGGCGAGACGCTCAGTCCTCGTCGTCGTCGGCATCGACATGCTCCGAAGCCAGACGACGTTGAATTAGCTCCATACCACGATCGACATTCAGCGCCGTTCGGACGCCGGACAAGGAAAGGCCGAGCTCGACTAGGGTAATCGCCACCGCCGGCCGCATGCCGACTACAACCGTCTCGGCGTCGAGGATGCGCGAAACCGCCGCGATATTGTCGAGCATGCGCCCAATGAAACTGTCGACGATTTCCAAGGCCGAAATATCGATCAAAACGCCTTTCGCGCCATGGGCGACGATCTTGCTGGTAAGATCTTCCTCGAGCGCGGTCGCGAGGCGATCATGCATGTCGACCTGGATGGTGACGAGCAGCGCTTCCCCCAACTTCAATATCGGAATGCGGTCCATCTCACTCGCCCTTCTCAGCCGGGCGCGGATTCTTGTCTCCTTGAGCAGACTTTACTCTCGTGACTGTTTTCCCAGTGCGTGCTAGCGCGAGCGCAAAAGCGTCAGCCAACGTGGCTTTGGAAATCACGTTCAATTCGACGCCGAGATGCACCAGGGTCTGAGCGATCTGCGGCCGGATGCCGCTGATGATGCAATCGGCGCCCATCAAGCGCGCCGCCGATACGGTCTTCAAAAGGTGTTGCGCCGTCAAAGTATCGACGGTCGGCACGCCTGTGATGTCGATAATGGCGATCGACGCGCCTTGGTCGACGATGGTTTGAAGAAGATTCTCCATCACGACTTGCGTGCGCTGGCTGTCCAGCGTGCCGATAATCGGCAAAGCGAGCACGCCCTGCCAGAGTTTGACGACCGGCGTCGACAACTCGGTGATCTCGCGTTGCTGACGAAGAATGACCTGTTCGCGGCTTTTCTGATAGATCTCGGTCGTGAAGAGGCCGAGTTCGTCGAGAAGAAGCGTAATCGCCCACATTGTCTGGGCAAGCGCGACCGGCGACGTCGCCTTCGCGCGATCCATCACGTTGTACAAAGGCTGCTTCAGCGAGAAAACGAAGGTTGCAGTCTCTCTCGGCGAGAATCCCTGCTGAGCCCGCGAACGCGATAGTTCGCTGAGAAATTCACGCACCGGCGTGTAAGCGGAGCCGGCTACGTCGACGCCGCCCTTCGCCACAGCGTCGCGGAACGAGCGCAAAAAGTCGCGACATTGAGCGCCAAGTTCAGAAGCGTTGATCCGGCCGGTGTCGAGGGCGCCCGCCTTTTTCTGCAGGTCAAGCCATTCCGCGAGGATTGCCTGCTCCTCGTCAGTGACAAGCGTAACAATAGCGCTGGTCTCAACCGCACTCATAAGCGTCTCCAACCGACAATATTTTGCATGATTACTCTAGATTAGCGCGACGGGCCGAGCAAATACGTGATTTTACGTAAGAACTACGTCCTCTATCGAGCAATAGGGTAAAGAACGCAGTCGATCAGCTTTCCGGCAACGGAATAAACTCGGTCTCGTTGGGCACGGATGCGAAGCGGCCCTGCTTCCAATCTTCTTTCGCCGCCTCGATGCGCTCTTTTGACGAGGAAACGAAATTCCACCAGATGAACCGCGGGCCCTCCAATGCGGCGCCGCCGAGGAGCATGGCGCGGACGTCGGTCTTGGCCTTGATCGTGATGCGGTCGCCGGGGCGGAAAATCAAAAGCCTCGGCCCCTCGAATGAATCGCCGGCGATTTCGATCTCGCCGTCCACCACATAGACGGCCCGCTCTTCATAATCGGCGTCGAGCGGCGCGGAAGAGCCAGCCGCGATCTTCAACTCAACGTAGAACCAGGGCGACAGCATCCCGACCGGCGCGCTCTTCCCATACGCATCGCCAGCGACAATCCGCGCCTCGACGCCCCGATCGGCGAGCGTCGGCAGGACAGCCGCGTCAAAATGCTGGAATGTAGGAGCTGTCTCCTCCTGCGCCTTAGGCAAGGCGATCCAAGACTGAATGCCATAGAGACCTTGCCCGGCCGCCCGCTGCGCCGCGGGCGTACGTTCGGAATGAGCGATGCCGCTGCCCGCCGTCATGAGGTTCATAGCGCCCGGCGCAATCTCCATCGCGTTCCCTTCGCTGTCGCGATGGAAGATGCTGCCTTCGAACAGATAGGTGACAGTGGCGAGGCCGATATGAGGGTGAGGACGAACGTCCATGCCGTCGCCAGCGAGAAACTGAGCTGGCCCCATCTGATCAAAAAATATGAAAGGCCCAACCATCTGGCGCCGACCATGAGGCAGCGCGCGGCGGACTGAGAAGCCGCCGAGGTCACGCACCCGCGGCACGATCACGAGATCGAGCGCATCGCAGCTCTTTGAATCGCCAGCAACGGGATCGAAATCCTTCAACCAGCTCATATTCGAGACCCCTTGGCGCACAATCCGCTTCGCGCAAGGCGCCGATGCGGCCCTTTTTTATGACAGCGTGCGCGGACGCCCCGCTATCAGACTTGCTCGACGGAGTCGAAATCGAAATTCGCGCCAGGGGGATTTTCGCCGATGCGCAGCGTCTTGTCATTCGGATAGTGATGCGGCGGCACCGGAAGATTGAAAGGCGCCGGAACGCCCTGGAAGACCCGCCCGGCTAAGTCATATTTCGACCCATGGCAGGGACAGAAATAGCCGCCCGGCCAATTGGGGACAGGATCGCTGGCGCTAGGATCAGGCATATATTTCGGAATGCAGCCAAGATGGGTGCAGATGCCGACAATGACCAAATATTCCGGTTTAATCGAGCGGCTCCAATTGTCGGCGTAAGGCGGCTGCTGCCATTGCTCTGAGGCGGGATCGCGCAAGCGGTCCAAAAGCTCCGGCTTTCGCAGCGTGTCGAGCGCGGCCTTTGGCCTGTTGATGATGAAAATGGGTTTCGAACGCCAGACGACCGTGACTTGCTGTCCTGGCTGGACCTGAGCCAGGTCGATGTCGACCGGCGCGCCAGCGGCGATCGCCGCGGCGTCCGGGTTCATCTGATCGATCATCGGCCAGATCGTCGCCGCGACAGCTACGCCGCCTGCCGCGGCCGTCGCAATATAGAGAAAATCGCGACGCGTTGGTTCGACGGCGGTTTCGGGGGCTGATGTTGTGGAGCTCATTGCTTGTCTCTCCGACCCCTACCCCAATATTGGCGCGCAATTGGTCGAGATTGGGGGCGAAGGAGCGGTTCGAGCGACGCTACGACGCAGTAAAATTCACATTTTCGTCAATCTGACGTCGCTTCGAGAGGATAGACGTTCAAATCGTGCGGGCGGCGCTGATCGTCCTGACAGCACGTAAAGCGGCGCGCGCCGGAGGCGTACGAATGCCTCAAACCCTGGAGGCGCGCTTCGCCACGGGCTCAGGCTCGCTGACCGGCAGGCAGGCGTGGGTACAAATCGCTATTATTCCGATCTGCCTTGCCGTCGCGGTGATTTTCATAGGGCTCGCCAGCGCCCTTTCGGCCTGACGTCAATTGCTATCGCGCGCCTCGATCAGCCGTGCGGCGTAGCGGGCCATCTGATCGACTTCGATGTTGACGAGGTCGCCCGCCCGTCTTTCGCCCCAGGTCGTTACTGCGAGTGTGTGCGGGATCAGGAGAACGGAAAAGACATCGCCCTCGACGCTATTGACGGTAAGCGACGTCCCGTCGAGCGCCACCGACC
>JASLHV010000559.1 GCA_030153205.1 Roseiarcus sp.
CGATGGCGATCCAGATCGCCACCGAATAGAGCATCGGCAGTTGCAGGTCCTGGCCGGGCACCCAGGGCAAAGGACGGCGCCAGAAGGTCAGGGCGGTGGCGCAGGCGAGAGCCAGCAGCAGAAGCTGGAACGTGCGGCGCAGAGGCAGCGACGCCGCCGAGATCATCACGGGCGCCAAGAACAGGATCGAGAAGGGATTGACCAGTCCACCGGTCAAAAAGAGCAAAGCTGCGAGTTGCAGAATGTCGAAGCCAAGGATGGCGGACGCCTCGTTATCCGCCAGTCGACGGCTCACCGGATAACGTAGGCGCAGGCCCAGGTTGAGCAGGGCCGCAAAGCCGATGCAAAGAAAACATCCGCCGATCGGCACATCGAAGCCGAGGCCGACGCCCGTGATCAGCACGGCCGCCGACTGGCCGGCCACCGCCAGCCAACGCAGCCGGATAAGCGTGTCGACGCGCAACTGGCGCGCTAACTGGCCGAAGTCGTCGTCGCGAAGTGCGGACATCTTGCCAGGATATCACGGCGGCGGCGCCCATCGCCATTGCGCCGCGATGACCGCTCAAGCGCCGTGTCGCCACCCTGGCAAAAGATTTGCAGCCGCGCCGGCATTGTTTTCTTATTGTGCCATTGAGGGATTTCATGACCGCCGAGCGTCGCGCCTCACCGAGAAACCGTACTTATTTTGAAGCGACGGTTGCCTACAATCGTCGATACTCGACAATGAATTGTTTCGTACGGAATATGTCGAAACAAGGCGCAAGAATTGTCTTTTCCGACCTTGCAGCGATTCCTGTTGAATTCGATATTTCGATCGACGGGAAAGGCGAAAGCCGCCGCGCCCGCGTCATCTGGCGAAATGAAAGTGAGGCTGGAATTCTGTTTTCTGATTCTTTGTCTGAAAAAATATTGTCTCTTGAAGCAGCGCGGCGGATCAAAATTCTTGAAACAGAACGCAATGAGCTATCGAAACGGGTCGCGCAATTGAGCGAGCCGGCTTAGGCGCGCTTCGCCATGCTGCGGTCGCTGGTCGCTTACGTCGTTAATCGGCTTTGCATATTATTGTTTGTCCTCTTTCTGATCAGAGCCCATGGCGCGCCAAAGGGCCAGATGGAAGACGTTCTAAAAGATTGGATCGACAACATTTCGCCATTTGAGAAGATCGCGCACGCCCTGCATTGAAGGCCGACGCGATCGATTCAGATAGAAGGCGTCAGCGCTGGCGTTTACGCGACCGACGCCGCTGGCGCTGTGACAGCTACATGGCTTCGAAAGCGAGGAATGATCTGGGTCGACCCTGCCAATCCAGGCGACGTGATCCTTGCGCCCCCCACGCGCGATCACCGCAGTGCGGGCCTACTCGACCTTCTCGCCGGGATAGGCGCCCCAAAGCTCGGTCTGCCGGATATAGCCGTCAAAACCGTCGCCTTCGATGCGGCACCAATCGCCGTCGCATTGGCGGATGGAGCCGATCACGCCCGATTGCAAGGTCGCGACGAGGTCGGATTTCATGTTCGGGCGCGAGTAGAGGTTGAAATTCTGGCCCTGTTTGCCGGGTCCCACCAGCGCCGTGCGCCGCCCGGAAAGAAGCGAGTGCAGAACCCAACCTTCCGCGCCTTCAGAATCGCGGATCTTCCGCCAGGTCTCGAACTCCGCCGTGATCTCCACCGGCAGGCCGGCGCGCTGGAACACCCATTTTGTCGGGTGATCTTTTGACGGCCCTTCGCGTAGATTGACGCGATCCGTCTTCAGACTGACGTAACGCGGCACCAACCGGCCGGTGACGCTTCCCTGTTGCTGCGCTTCGGCAGCGGTCGCAAAGCCGGAAAGGGCAATGACGAGAATGAGGAAAGTGCGTAACGCGCGAAAATGCAGCATGGCGATACGTTTCGAGGTCCTGTACGCCGGCCGAAACGCCGGTCCTTGTCTTTGCCCTATCGTCTGCTAGAGAGGCCGCTGGGGCGGAGAAGGGCGAAGCGCTTCCAGCAGGGCTTGCCTTCGACCATCTGTCGCTTTCGATGCTTAATGGGGCGTAAAAGCGGTTGGAAGAATCACAAGTTATTGAAACACGTTTCGCTTTTGCAACAGACCCCGGGACGCGGTCTGCGCGACCCATTCAGCCAACGCATTAAGGGCTGCGCCGAATGAGCAAGAGGAAACCGCTTGTCGTTGTAACGCGTAAACTGCCGGAACGTGTCGAAACGCGGATGCGCGAACTCTTCGACGCGCGTCTCAATCTCGACGACAAGCCAATGGCCATCGCCGACATCGCCCAAGCAATGCGCGAAGCCGACGTCCTGGTGCCGACGGTCACCGACAAGATCGATTCAGGCCTCATCGCGCAAGCCGGCGATCAAATGAAGCTCATCGCCAATTTCGGCAATGGCGTAGACAATATCGACGTCATCTCCGCCACGCGCCGCGGCATCACCGTTACCAATACGCCCGGCGTGCTGACCGAGGACACGGCGGATATGACGATGGCTTTAATCCTGTCGACGGCGCGCCGCCTCGCCGAAGGCTCGAGAATTATCCCGACCGGAGAATGGAGCGGCTGGTCGCCAACCTGGATGCTCGGCTGGCGCATCACCGGCAAACGTCTCGGCATTGTCGGCATGGGCCGTATCGGTCAAGCCTTGGCGCGCCGCGCGCGCGCCTTCGGCCTTTCGATCCACTATCATAACCGGCGGCGCGTCACCGCCGAGATCGAGGAAGCTTTGGAGGCGACTTACTGGGAGTCGCTCGACCAGATGCTCGCCCGCATGGACATCGTCTCAGTCAATTGCCCGCATACGCCGGCGACCTATCATCTTCTCTCGGCCAGGCGTCTGAAATATCTCCGGCCCGAGGCGATCATTGTCAATTCGGCGCGCGGCGAAGTCATCGACGAGAATGCGCTCGCGCGCATGCTGGAGGCTGGCGAAATCGCCGGCGCCGGCCTCGACGTCTTCGAGCACGAGCCTTCGGTTTCCGACAAGCTGGTGAAACTCGCGGCGGCGGGAAGAGTGACACTCCTGCCCCATATGGGATCGGCGACCCACGAAGGGCGCCACGACATGGGCGAGAAGGTCATCGTCAACATCCGGACCTTCATGGACGGCCATAGGCCGCCGGATCGCGTTTTGCCGAGCATGCTCTGAGGAGACTCGGCGCTGGATCTCTCGTCGAGCGCGCTTAACGCTTTGATTGGTACGCTGGTTGCGGTTTGCCGTGACGCAAAGGCGCAAGTACGACCATCCGCTGCGGCGGCGTTCGTCTCAGAAAACTCCAATTATGCTCGGATCGCGTCTAAAACGGTCGCCTTGGCGGCTGCCGCAGCCTCGCGCATGCGGCCGGGCCGGCGTACGCCCTTCACTTTCCGGCCAGGCGACGAACCATCGAGGCGACTCCATTGGAGGAGATAGGAAAATACTCGGCTAACCGCATTTGGCCCGTGGAATGAAGTCCTATTCGGGTTACCGATGCTGCAATAATAGTCTTGAAACGAGCCCGGTATTTTAAACATGG
>JASLHV010000009.1 GCA_030153205.1 Roseiarcus sp.
GTCATCGCCCGCAACTCGAGCTTCGCCTACAAGGGCAGGAAGTTCGACGTCCGAGACGTCGCGCGCGAACTCAATGTCCGCTTCGTCCTCGAAGGCAGCATAAGGCACGCGGCAAACCGCGTGCGCGTCACCGCTCAGCTCATCGACGCGACCAACGGCGCACACCTCTGGGCCGATCGTTACGATCGGGACTTGACCGATATATTCGCGGTTCAGGACGATGTGACGCAGCAGATCGTCAATGCGTTGAAAGTGACGATCAGTCCGGCCGAGAAGGCGCGGATCTCCGAAACAGGCCAGATCAATGCGACCGCGCAAGACTTGCACATGCGCGCCCGCGAGCTCCTGCTGAGCGTGGACGTAAATCGCGAGACTTTCGAACAGATCGTCAGGCTGCTCAATCAAGCGATCGAACTCGAGCCGAATTATGCACTCGCCTTCGCCGGGCTCGCCTGGGCCTATGTGCTCGACTACAACAATCAATGGAGCAAGGATTCAGACCGCTCGCTTGATCTTGCCAGGCTCTACGCGGATCAGGCGGTCGAAAAAGACCCGCGAGAACCGGTCGCACTTTTCGCCAGCGCTATGGTCGCAAACCGGCAACGCGACTCGGAGCGCGCGGTCGCCGAAGCCAAGGCGGCTTTGGCTATCAGCCCCAATTTCTCGCCGGCGCAGGGCCTGCTCGGCAGCGTTGAACTTTTCGCAGGCCGTCCGCTCGTCGCGATTGCGCATATGGAGCGGAATATGCGGCTCGACCCGGTGATCAACCAGAACGCGCTTCAATTCTTGGGCCTGGCTTATTTGACTGCCGGGAAATACGAGACCGCTGCGGCCATTTTCAAACAGCGCCTCGTCCTGGTCCCCAATTCGGATTCGGCGCGATCATTCCTCGCCGCCTCGCTCGGCCACATCGGCGAAAGCGAAGAGGCCCGGCGGGTATGGGACGAACTCAAGGCGATCAATCCGAAATATTCCTTCGCGGGTCATGTCAGCCGCCTGCCGTTCCAGCGCCAGGAGGATATCGATCGCATCGCCGAGGGCCTGACCAAAGCGGGCTTGCCGACCGATTGAGCATAATCGCCGAATTCTGAGATTGCAGGGCTGCCGCGACCGCGTCCGGGGTTGACCTTCCCCGGTAAAAGCGCATTCGTGGACCTTGGGCGTCCGCCCTCCCCAGATCCGCAGAGCTTTCCATGTCCACCTGGTCGCAGAGCTTCACCTTTCTCGATGGCGAATGGTTCGAGGGCAACAAGCCGATTATCGGCCCGCGCACCCATGCTTTCTGGCTCGGCTCGAGCGTTTTCGACGGCGCTCGGGCCTTTGAAGGCGTGACGCCCGATCTCGATCAGCATTGTGCAAGGCTCAACCGCTCCGCCAAGGCCATGTGGCTGAAGCCGACGATGACCGAGGAGGCGATTTACGAACTGGCACTGGAAGGCGTGAAGAAATTTTCCAAGGACGCCGCGCTGTACATTCGCCCGATGTACTGGGCCGAGCGCAACGGCGCGACGTCGGTGCCGCCGGACCCCGAGTCGACGCGCTTCTGCCTCTGCATCTACGAGGCGCCGCTGCCCAAGCCGACCGGCATCGCCATCACACGCTCACCGTTCCGCAAGCCGACCGCCGAGACGATGCCGATCAACGCCAAGGCCGGCTGTCTCTACCCGAACAATGCGCGGGCCTTGATGGAGGCCAATGCGCGCGGCTTCGACAATTGCATCCTCGCCGACATGCTCGGCAATGTCGCCGAACTGGCGACCGCCAATATTTTCATGGCGAAGGACGGCGTCGTTTACACGCCGCAGGCGAACGGGACGTTCCTTAACGGCGTCACGCGGCGACGTGTCTTGAAATTAATGCGCGATACAGGACATGACGTGCGCGAGGCGACGCTGAGCTTCGAGGATTTCGACGCGGCCGATGAAGTTTTTTACGTCGGCAATTTCGGCAAAGTCGCGCCGGTCCGTCGCCTCGACAACCGCGACCTTCAGCCAGGACCGTACTATCGCAAGGCGCGGGAATTGTATTGGGAATATGCGCATTCAGGGTGAGGCGCTGAAAAAACAACTTCAGCGCCAACCCCTCGCTTCGCGGGAGGGAACGCTTCAGAGCCGCGCCTAACGGAAATCCGAACGTGAGAAGAATGCATTTATCGCTTTAAGATTCACGTATTGACGAAAAGCTTCCGGTTAAACTCTCCTATGAAGAAGCTCATTGACCCGAAGAGGCCTTCGACGGCCGACATCAGGCGGCGTTTCTCAGATTAGCCTTAAACAGCCGGCCGTTGCCGAGGTACGTAGCGCCCCCTCAGGCGCCCTTGCAAGCGTGGCAGGCCGGACGGCGCGCCTTAACGGGTTGACTTTCCCGAAGTACAAAACGAGCCCGGGTTGATGGCGGTCGAGTGTCGTCGATTGCCGAGGGGCCTCCGATCTTGGCCAGGGGTCAGCAGCCTCCGTCGTGAGGAACGCCGTGAAGAACGGCGCCGACTGTAGGCCATTCAGCAACAAGAACCTTTTGGCTGAACGAATGAACGTAAGCTTCAAATCAAGTTATTATCTTAAAACTTAGATATAATATTCAATTTATACCACATTTTACTGTCATAAACTTAAGCTTGGCCTATCTATACATATATAATTCATAATTACTTTTGTTACAAAATAACCGAGAATTTTCTTCTTGACGTAATTATGAATTACGTTCTAGATATCGTTAATGACGCGTTACGCGAGGGAGGTCTGGTGTCAGACGAAACGAACAAAGTGGTCGATCTCGCGTCCCGCGCCCTTCAACGCCGGCCGTTGCACGAG
>JASLHV010000046.1 GCA_030153205.1 Roseiarcus sp.
CTACGGTTTCGAAATGGTCCAGCTCGAAATTCTCAAGAAATTGATCCTGACTATTCGGGAATCTCGACTGACGCCAGTTGTCACCGAATGCGGTACGTACGGCCCCCGTGCTTTCCCATAGCGTCAGCATCACGAAGGACCGCCGATCGCCGCCGAAGAAGGACTGGCACATATGGAATTCGATCAGGCCACTCTGCCCCCGAAGCCAAGGTATCGACAACTCCTCTTCGCTCCGCCGCCATTCGGTCTCCTTTCCCCGGAACGTGCGGCACCTAAAGCTTCTTACTATCATTTCGCCCTCCTATCCGGGCGTTCGGAGGAAATTAGGATTCGAGACTATTCCACCAACGTTATCAGAAATACCCTCCAAGATTAAAAGAGCGCCAGTCTTGCACAGCTTCATGATTACGGAGGGGCGCGTTCCGGCGCTCGATGCTCAGCAAATCCTGGCGCTCGTCTCAGTTTTCAAGGCCCAAAAATATATGACTCGAATAATTGAAAGCCGGCGAAAGCGGTTAGCGCTGTCGCAGTCATGACCAGCCATCTGGTTCGTTGGTATCTCGTGTCGGAGAGCTGTCCCCGCCGAATCGGAGTGACTATTTTCATTGGGTCCCCCTTTCGCGATTGGCACGAGAACTTATGAGCGCTGTCTGCAACAAACTATTGTGCTTTGACCAAGCGGTCAGATAAAAAAATCCTAAATTTGTCACAACTGTTTATCGCCCTTCAACTCTCTGATATGCCGTCGTTTTATGGCGAGTCATATTCCCGCGTCGGCTTGTTTCCCCATCCGCATTAATAAAGTCGCTTCGACGCCTTGCTTTTGCCGAATCAACCGCGAACACTGTCGAAGGTGATAAAAGAAATGCCAGCAAGGTAGCCGCTGAGAGGAGACGCAACCGATGCTGGCAATCAGCATTATCGGTCTGGTCGTCGGATCAATTCACTCTAAGCACGTACATCTTTTCTGGATCGCCATAGGCTCGTTAGTCGTCGTCTTTTGGGTCGGCGCACTTCATTACCTGATGGGACATTCCATGCTGCACACGCTGCGAGAAGGGGTCTACGCGGCGTGGTCGATGGAGATTGGCCTTTTGGCCGGTTTGCTGCTGGACCGTCTAGTCCTTCGTCGCAAACCAGCCGTTTCCTGGTCTGATTGACGGGTTGAGCGGCCGAGAATTGTTATCTAGCACCGTACGCTTGGCGGAGTGCAAATTGGGTTAGCGGACAGGGATAGTGCGAGCCGTTCGAAGGTGTAACGCGCTCCATCTTGCCAATCAGGGTAATGTCCGCCGTAGCGTCCTCAGCATCGCTCAGAAGAATACCAAATGGTTTGGGAAGTCGATCCTCGTTCGCTCGCACCATGGATGCGATCTGCCGCGAAATCGGCATGTTCGACCGGTTCTATCCCCGCCGCAGCGTGACCTTGCGGCGAAGCGCGACGTGGAAATCAGGGCGCTGCAACGCTTGTTCTTGACAGGCCGTAGCTCGACAGCGCCCAGACGGCGAAAATAATCGCGCCCATCGCAACGAAGAAGAGTCGCGATGGCCAGGGTCCTTGCGAAATCAGGCCGCCGACTGCAAGTACGGGACCAACCACAGCTTCGACGAGCGCGTGCAGCTGGATGGGCACAAGTTTCGCGTAACTGAGCGGCATATCTGTTACGAGTGTCATCGCTAAATGCACGACGGCTAGCACGTAAGAGATAGTCGCTGGCAAACCTGAGAGTCCCATAACGATCGGGGCTAGTGCGAAAATCACGACCGTCACGTAGTCCAAGGCCGCGTGTACTTCGTCAGAGATGATTTTCATTTTGTCGTTCCTTCCCCATGCGTTCACGATTCCGGCGGCACGATCGCGGCAGCGATCAATGCGTCACGCATTTGTCCGATTTCGGCGTCCGACAGACCGGATTTTGCAACAACCAACAACCCTTGAATGTTCGTCGTACATTGCAGCGCCCGTCGCGTAACCACGGAGCCTGAGAGTTGTGATGATCCCACCGTTGATAAGGATAGCGCCTTCTCAAAGAGCGAGCGAAGCGTGCCGATGCCAGCTTTTAGCCGGGCAGCGACTTCAGGATCACTTGCCCCAAGCTCTAAAGCGGTATTACCAATGAAGCATCCACGCCAATTTGTTGTGTTCCCATTTGCGCTTCGGGCGACGGCGAGGATGCCGTCGACCAATACAGCGAGCGCCTGACGCGCATCGGTTTCGTGAGCAATAAGCGGCTCGAAATAATCTCTGAGCGTCTCGAAGTAGAGATCGAGCGTTTGGACGAACAACTCGTGCTTGGATCCAAAGGCGTTATAGAAGCTCGCCCTGCCCAGGCTCATCATAGACAGCAGTTCGGGCATGTTCGTTCCATCGTAGCCGTTCTGCCAGAACGCCTCGAGCGCGCGTTTCTTTGCTCCATCAGGATCAAAGGTCTTCGTTCTCATTGCTCCATATTAGACCAAATGGTCTAATATGGCAAGCATGGGCGCGGATGACATTGCCCCCGCCGCCCAACCTGCAGGGGCTTCGTCGAGCTAAAACTTGGAATGGCAGTAGCGATAGGGGGTTGCGTAAACGTACCCGAGACTGACTTGCCAGCGCCCCGCCTGTTCTGAAGTTGTTGCCGCTGTTTTTTTGGCGTCACCAGATAAGCACCGAATATAGCTTTTTGCCGCGCGCCCAGCGCCGCGATCGGCTGCGTCAGGTCGCCAAGCGCCATGACGTCCTGTTCCGAGGCCCAAAGCGCGGCCACTCTTGCAATCCCGGACCACTCGGGTCTCCGGTTTTCGTCAAGTTCGTCCGATATTGCTGCATTCGCTCCGAACAAATTTCGCACCGAGACGCGGCGATCACGAGAAGCTGTCCCAATGCTTAGAGAACATGTGCGTGCGAAGCTTCTCTGTCGATGCTAGAACATGATCACAAGCACGGCGAGCCTCAGGGGAAATCGATCGGGCCGCCACTTGAGGCAAAGTCAATCGAAGGCCGACCCCACGCTAGGAGGTACGGGGCGGCCGGGCCGTTTAATCAAACTGCTGAAGCGCTTATTTGTTGATCGTGGCGGCCCCGACCATGCAAGAGGCTTCGTCCTGTGAACCGGTCGCGCCGGAACAACCGATCGCGCCGATCAGCTTGCCGTCCTCCATCAGCGGTATGCCGCCGCGTGAGGCGATCACATCGTCGAGCGTCAACTGGTACTTGTAGTCGTTCTTCTGAACTCCCTCTTCGAAGACCTTAGTGGGGCGACGGAACTTCACCGACGCCCGAGCCTTGTGTTCAGAGACG
>JASLHV010000094.1 GCA_030153205.1 Roseiarcus sp.
ATCGTGATGAGCGCTTCGGAAAGCCGGGCGAGATGTTGCGTGACGTCGACCAGCGCGACCGCGAAGTCGCGCGTCGCGCTGAGAACCGACATGCCCAGCGTGCAGACCAGCACGACGTCTCCGACCGTCGCCGCGCCTTGCCGCCAAAGGCTGATCGCCCAGGCAAGCAGGCAAAGCACGAGGATCACCGTCACCAACGCATGAGTCAGCCTCAGCCGCTCCAAATAGAGCAGGCTCGTTCGGCGCGCCCGCAACTCTTGATCAACGGTGGCGTCGAACCGCACGCGCTCGCGCAAAAGGCCGCCGAACGCCCTCACCATCGTGATATTGCCGATGACATCGACCATTTCGCCGTCCACAACGGCGGCCTTGTCAGCGAAATCGTGGTGCAAAGGCTTGCCCGCCGCCGCGATGCGAAAAATCGCAACGATGACGGCGCACGAAACCAGCGCTAACGTTACAGCCATCCAAACACTGACTGTCGCAAGGTAGAAGATCGCGCCGAATGTCGCGACGCAGGGCGGCGCCACATTCCATACGAACATGTTCTCGACCGTGAACACCGCATTCGATGTTGCGGTGATGCGGCTGGTCAGTACGCCCGGCAATCGTTTGGCGAAATAGCTCGGCGCATGACCGGTCAAATGCCTGAAAAGATCGGCGCGCACATCGCCGGTCACGCGAACGAATGTATGGCTGGCGATCCAGCCAGCGGCGCGCCAACAAAGGTTGTCGGCCGCGATGAAGAACACCAGCATACCGAAGGCGAGCCACGGATCGCGCCGCGGCGAGGCCGATAGCGCATCGACCAATCCCTTGACGCCATATTGCGTACTTACGGAGAAGCCGACAGCGGCGACCACCGCCGTCACAATAGCCACATGAGCCGGCAGCCGCCCCACTATATAGTGACCCAGAAACCCCAGGGTCCGAGCGGAGTATTTTGTGAGGTCGTCGTCTTCCTTCATCCGCACAAATCTTCCTTCATTTGCGCAAAATCTTCGGACAAAAGGCGGTGAAAGTTTGGCAGTCCCGCTATTTGACGCTTCAATCGTACAAAAGGTTGCGTGATCACGAAAAGTTGGCGAAGCTCGGAACTTCTTGCGACGCCGTCTTGTTTACAAGCGTTTATTTCCGACACTTCTGAAACCTGCCCAACTTTTGTCCGATAGGCCTAGAAGTTTGGCGGCCCAGCCGCGGGAGGTGACTATTGCGTATCGCCCAAATATCGCCACTAACAGAGGCCGTGCCGCCCAAACTTTATGGCGGCACTGAACGCGTAATCTCGTGGCTCACCGAAGAGCTTGTCGCGCTCGGTCATGACGTGACGCTGTTTGCGAGCGGCGATTCCGTCACTTCTGCGCGCCTCGAGCCGATGTGGCCGACGGCCTTGCGTCTCGATGGTTCGGTGCGCGATCCCAACGCGCTCCATATGACGATGATCGAACAGGTTTGTCGCCGAGCGCGAGAGTTCGACCTCTTGCATTTTCATCTCGACTACTACCCTTTTTCCGCGATGTCGCGGCAATCGACGCCATTTCTTTCGACGCTGCATGGCCGCCTCGATTTGCCGGAACATCAGCCGGTGTTTGAGACTTTCTCGGCGATACCTGTCGTATCGATCTCGAACGCGCAACGGCGTCCCGCGCCTGGCGCCAATTGGATCGCGTCGGTCCTTCATGGGATGCCGGAGAATTTGCTGCGGCCTCAGCCGGCCATGCCCAGCTATCTCGCTTTTCTCGGTCGTATCTCGCCGGAAAAGAGAGTCGATCGCGCGATCCATATCGCCGAGCGTTGCGGCCTCAAGATCAAGATCGCGGCGAAAATCGATGCGGTCGATCAAGATTATTTCAACGATGAGATCCGCCCGCTTCTCGCCAAGCCCCATGTCGAATATGTCGGCGAGATCAATGATTCCCAGAAATCGGAATTCTTGAGCGCCGCGATCGCGCTCATCGTACCGATCGATTGGCCCGAGCCGTTCGGCCTTGTCATGATCGAGGCGATGGCCTGCGGCGCGCCGGTAATCGCGTTCAATCGCGGCTCGGTTCCCGAAGTGATCGAAGACGGCGTTACGGGTTTTGTCGTCGAGGACGAAACCAGCGCTGTCGGCGCCGTGCGGCAATTGTCCCGTCTGTCGCGTCAGGTCATACGGAAACGCTTCGAGGAGCGATTTACCGCGCGGCGCATGGCGAAAGACTATCTCGCCTGCTATCGCATGATGATCGGCGCAGCGACGCAACGGCCGAGAATCGCTTCGGTCTCGGGCTGAGGCGTCACTCCTCCTCGTCCCCCGGGCGCGTTTCCGGCATCGCCAACCATACCGCCGCAAGACCCGCGATGGCGACGCCGGTCATCATCATGAACGCGGTCGCACTGTCGAATTGATCGCTGATATAGCCGACAAGGGTGGTGCTGATCGACGCTCCGACGCCGACCGCGCATCCGATGGCGCCCTGGGCCAGATTGAAATGCCCGGTATTGCGAGAAACGTCCGCGACAGTCAGCGGGATTAAAACGCCGAGTACCGCGCCCGAAACGCCGTCGAGCAATTGAACGCCCATCAGCAGATAAGGATTGATCACCAGAGAAAACAAAACGCCGCGGATCGCCAGGGCGGCGAAGCATACGACCAGCAAGGGATGCCGCCCCCATTGTTCAGCCTTGCGGCCGACCCATGGCGAAAGCAGCGCGACGATGATTTGCGGCGCCACGATCGAGGTTGCGACGAGGACCGTCGCGAATTTGCTCGATCGCAGCGTCATCATGCTCGCGGCGAGCGGCAGCATGGCGGCATTGGCGAGTTGGAATAGGACGATGCAGCCGGCGAAAATCAGCAGCGGTCGATTTCGCAATAGCGCGAGAAAGCCGCGCAGCGCGGTTTTTTGATCAGGCGTCGGGACGCCGCCATGCGCGCGGGTCGCATCGATTTCTTCGGTATGCATAAAGGCCAGGGCGACCAGGGCCGGTACGGCCATGCTGGCGGCGACGAAAAACGCGGCGCGGTCTGAGAAATAATAACCGCAGGCGCCCATTCCGAGCGCGGCGAGGCCCGAGCCGACCGAAGCGAAGGCGGCGTTGCGGCCGAGGCGTTCGCCGATCGCTTTTCGGCCGACGAGCCCGAGACTTATCGCCGCAATGGCGGGACCGAGCACGCAGCTCGCCGCTGCTTGCAAGAGCCGCGACAAAAGAACGATGAGAAAGATCGGCGATACGGCGAGCGCGAAGGCGCTGATCCCGACGACGATGGTCGCGACGCCCGCTACCCAACGTTCGGAACGCGCGGCGTCGACGATCGCGCCGCCCGGGATTTGGCCGAGCAGCCCGACGATTCCGCCGATCGTCAGCACAAGGCCGATATCGGTCTGGGTCCATTTCTGCGCGGTCAGATAGACCGAGACAAAAGCGCCAAATCCGGTCTGTACGTCCGCCAGGAAAAAGACGAACCAATCGAGCGCATGGCGGCTCGCGGACGACGGCGCAGGCCGGCGAATCCCTCCTTGGTCGCTCGGCGATCTGGCTTCCGAGAAATCCGGCATGAGTTCTGTAGAAGCTTTTCGTCAAATCGGACGGTGGTCATCGCGCGGCGACCGCGCGATTGTTTCATTGCGTCAGGGCTTGGCGGGTGAGCCGCCGATCACGACAACCGGCTCGCCTGATTTATAGACCGGCGCGACGCGCAACTGATCTCGCGAGAGATCGACAACGACGGTGCTGGACTTGCGATCGGGAGCAAAATGAATCACGCTCCAGTCGACGGCGATCTTCCGCGATCCAACCCCGAGAAACCCGCCGAAATCGATGATCGCGGCGCGCACCTGGCCAGCGCGATCAACGATGATGTCGACAATTCGTCCCATATTGTCGCCTTTCGCGTTGACAGCGTCGAGGCCCAACACACTCTCGAGCTGCTGCCCATCGACGACAGTGGCCGGCGTGCCCGCCTTCTCCTCCTTTTTGGCCTTTTCCTTGTCGTTGTCGTCGCTTTTCGGTTGCGGCGCTTCCGAATTGGTCGCTTGAGCGAGACGAAGCAAACGCGTGGAGGCGGCTGCTTGATCCTGCGGCGCCAGAAAAAACGCTCCGGCGACAGCGATCGATCCCATCGTCCCGAGTAGGTCGCGCCAAGGACGCCGAGTCTCCGGCGCTTTTAGTGTCCGCATTGCGTTGCCCCACGCGTCGGCGCCCGCGAAAGAAACGCGGCCATGGAAAGTCCGCGCGCCCAACGAAAGCGTGTCTTGTCATGGTCAGCCGTGGTCATGGCGATATTGCGGCCCTTCGGAGGCGGCGGGCCGCCACGATGTTCGCCCGGCGCGACGCCGACCGCCGCGGCGAAGCCTGTCGACGCCGGTCGTCTCGCCGCGTTAAGGTCGGCTAGCTCAGCGCCGAAAGGTATCGTTTCAACGGTGGATTTGATCATCGTCAATGCGGCCGGACTTTATTGTCCCGCCGGGGATTTCTACATCGATCCGTGGCGGCCTGTTGAGAGGGCCGTCATCACGCATGGCCATTCCGATCACGCACGGCCCGGCAATGGCGTTTATCTCTGTCATAGGGACAGCGCGCCGATTCTCCGCCATCGCCTCGGCGATATCCGGATTGAAAGCCTCGCCTATGGCGAGACGCTCGATCGCAATGGCGTGAAAGTCTCGCTGCATCCGGCGGGACATGTACTTGGTTCGGCGCAGATCCGTGTTGAACATCGTGGCGGGGTGTGGGTCGCGTCGGGAGACTACAAGCTGGAGGCGGATGGAACGTGCGAAGCGTTCACGCCGCTGCGCTGCGACGCCTTCATTACGGAATCCACTTTCGGCCTGCCGATCTACAAATGGCGGCCGCAGCAGGAGATTCTGAGCGACATCAATCGCTGGTGGCGCGCCAATGCGGAGCAAGGCCAGGCGAGCGTGATCGGCGCTTATCCCTTGGGCAAAGCGCAGCGCATCTTGCGCCATCTCGATCCATCCGTCGGCCCGATCGTCTGCCACGGCGCCGTCGAATCCTTAAATGAAATCTATCGCGCCTGTGGCGCGTCCCTGCCCCAGACGTTCATGACGCGGGACGGTCTCGACAAGAAGACATTGTCGCGCGCTTTGGTCCTGGCGCCGCCCTCGGCGCTGAATAGTCCTTGGATGCGGCGCTTCGGCGACTATTCCGACGCTTTCGCCAGCGGCTGGATGCAAATCCGCGGCAATCGTCGCCGGCGCGGCGTCGATCAGGGATTCGTACTCTCCGATCACGCCGATTGGCCCGGCCTGATGCAGGCGATTGAAGCGACTAGCGCGCGCCGCGTGCTGGTCACGCATGGCGGCGTCGCGCCGCTGGTCCGTTATCTCGCCGAGAAGGGTTATGACGCGGCGGCGATCGACGCCGAATTTGGCGACGATGTCCTCGAGCGCGAAGAAGCGGTGGAGGAGCCGCAAGAGGCGGCGACGGGCGCGGCGTCATGAAAGATTTCGCCGCCCTGTACCATCGGATCGACGCAGCGACCTCGACCAAGCGCAAGAGCGAAGCGCTGCAGGATTATCTGCGCGCCGCGATCGCCGATCCTTCGCGCCATGCCAGCGCGGCCTGGGCGGTCTATTTTCTCGCTGGCGGCAAGCCGCGTCAGATGGCGCCAACCAAACTTCTCTGGCGGCTAGCGAAGGAGGAAACCGCCCTGCCCGACTGGCTGCTGGACGAGAGCTACCAGAATGTCGGCGACCTCGCCGAAACTCTGGCGCTGCTTCTGCCGGCGCCTCAGGCGAATGAAGACCTGCCGCTCGATGCGTGGATGAACGGCCGCCTCCTGGCGCTGCGTGGAATGGACGATGCGGACAAGTTCGAAAGCCTCAGCGAATGGACGCGCAAGCTGCCGTCTTCCGAGCGCCTACCGTTCTTCAAGCTGATCACCGGCGCCTGGCGCGTCGGCGTCTCGCAGCGCCAAGTCGTCCAGGCGCTCGCCGAGGTCAGCGGCGTCCCCGCCAAGACAATGGCGCAGCGCATGATGGGCTATACGCAATCGGGACGACTGCTCCTTGCGGACGATTTCGAGGGGCTGATCGCGGCCGAGAGCGACGAGAGACCGCAAGGCGCGGCGAGCGGCCAGCCGTACCCTTTCTTTCTCGCCCATCCCTTTCAAGCGCCCCTTGAAGAGATGGCGGGGGCGCTGGGGCCGGTCGCGAATTGGCTGATCGAATGGAAGTTCGACGGCATTCGCGCGCAATATATCCACCGCGCCGGGCAGTGGTGGCTGTGGTCGCGCGGCGAGGATCTGATCAGCGCGAGCTATCCGGACCTCGCGACTCTGTCGAACTTCGTCCCGAGCGGCGCGGTGCTCGACGGCGAGCTGGTCGTGGTCGCGACCGACCCGGCCGAAGGCGCGCGCGAGCGAGCCGTCGACGCAGTCGACGACATCAGGCCATTCGCCTCGCTGCAGCAGCGGCTCGGACGCAAAGTACTTACGGCGAAGATCCTGAAAGAACTGCCGGTCGCGCTCATTGCCTACGATCTTCTCGAATTGGACGGGCTCGACATCCGCCATCGGCCGCAGCGCGAGCGGCGGGCGCTGTTGGAGAAGGTCGTCGCCGACGCCTCTCGCGATGCGACCGACAAAGGCCAGGACATTCCGCTCCGCTTGAGCCCGGTCCTCCGCGGCCCGGACTGGCCGGGCCTTGCCGCCTTGCGCGAGCAGGCGCGTACGATCGGCGCGGAAGGGATGATGCTCAAAGGCCAAAGCAGCGAATATGGCGTCGGCCGCCGCAAGAGCGGCCCCGGCGCCGACGATCTGTGGTGGAAATGGAAACTCAATCCGATGAGCGTCGACGCCGTGCTCGTCTATGCGCAACGCGGCCATGGCCGGCGCTCAGGCGTGTACAGCGATTATACTTTCGCCGTCTGGAGCGCGCCGCCCGAGGACAAGGCGCGTGTTCTGGTGCCTTTCGCCAAGGCCTATTCCGGCCTCACCGACGAGGAGATGCGTCAGGTCGACGCCACCATTCGCCAGACGACAATCGAAAACTTCGGGCCGGTACGAAGCGTTAAGCCCACCATGGTTTTCGAACTGGGCTTCGAAGGCATCGCGCTGAGCAAACGTCACAAAAGCGGCGTCGCAACGCGCTTTCCGCGCATGCTGCGCTGGCGACAGGACAAGCCGGTGGAAGAGGCGGATACGCTGGAGACGCTGAAAGCGTTGTTGCCAGCGGCCGCCAAAAGCGGTTGACGAACGACTGTTTCGGCGACCGCGCAAGCGAGCATACTTCACTTCATCTTCCGCCAGACGATGCCGCCATCCCACACGATGGTTCTTCCATCGCTTTGCGGCCTGCCGATCTTGTTGAAACAGGCGATGGAGCCGTCGCGCTGCAGCTTGCCGCGGAAGAGCCCGCCCAATTCGTTCGTGCAAATCGCGACCTCGCCGTCGATGGCGAGGGTCGGCGCCGCATCGGTGACGCGGCAACCGTAAGTGCATTCGTATTCGCCGGACATCGTTGCACTCTGGGCCATGGCCAAAGAGACCTCGGCGATCGTCAGGACGAGAGCGATATACGAGACGCACATGCCTTTGGCCCCGCCCTGCTTCACCTCCGCTCGACAATCTCCGCTTTGCGCGCGCCGATCGCCGCCTTGAGGAGGTTCATGCGTTCGGCGACGACTTCG
>JASLHV010000177.1 GCA_030153205.1 Roseiarcus sp.
GCCGGGCCGCCGATATCGACGATCCGGTCCGGCGCATAAAAGCTGGCGATCTCCTCGTCCGTGTAGCGTCGTATCAAAAGACGATCTGAAAACTTGCGGTAGGGCCGGTCGCGATTCGAACCTTTAACGAGAACGTGCGAACCGTCGCCGACCGCAACGTCCGTGATATAGAAAAAGAACTTCAGGATGGCGAAATCATCGACATCCGAATGGAATTTATGAGCGTGGCGGGCCTTTTCCTCCTCGGAGGCGTTGGTCGCGAATGTCCACCAGAGATTGGGATCATGCGCCAGCGGCGCGCTGCCGAGATAGCGCGCGGCGACATAGTGAAGGAACGGATCGGCGCGTAAGCGCGCGATCGCCGCGCACTGCGCCTCAGTGTTGAAAAACTGAGCGAGAAGAATCGGCTTGCCGAGCGCCTTCTCCGCGTCGGCCAATCGATCGATACGAAAGCCCAATTTTGGATCGCGATCCGCATAAGCGAAATCGCTCGCTGCAAAAGTTCGGACCGCTTCGACAATATCGGCGGGCAGAGCCAGGCCAAAAGCGCAGCCGTCGCGATCGAGGTCGGCGACGAATTTCTCGGCGTCTATATTGGGGAAGAGACTTTGCCCTAGCTTCGCCTTCAAGTCGGCGAGACGATCGCGATACCCCTTGCCCTCAATGAAGCCCTTCGCGCCTTTGACGACGCCATTCACGCTACGAAAACGCGCGGCGCCGCGCATGATCGTGTAATTCGGGTTCGCCTTGAACGCGGCGACCATTGAGGACAAAGTCGTAGCCACTTCCTGCTCCGTCTTCGCGGAAATCCCCCGCGATTATTGCGGCGCTCGCCTTAGAGGTCGCCTCTCGGAAACAATTCCCGCACCCGATCGACAGCCTTGTAGATGCCGCGACGACCACTGTCCGTCTGCGCCATAGCCGGCCGCTTATAGCCGCCCGCAAACAGCGCCGACCATTCGCTGCGCTCGATCATGTCGAGGACGAAATCTTCGCCCATCTCGTCCTCACCATAATTGGCGTCGTCCGCCTCGAGTTCGCCGGTTTCCAACAACCGGATAAGCCTCTGCGGGTCTGCGCCTTGATAAAAGCCGTACCTGGTCGTGGTGAAAGCCTCGACGAAGGAGGTGAATTGCGAAACGCGATACGCGATATTGAAGCAGAAACGCAGCGTGAGCCGGCGAATGCGCCGCGCTTCCTTTTCGCGTTCGAGCGTCGGCAAGGAATTCAGCAAACGTATTTGGCTGAGGCGCGGCAGATCGTATGCGTTGCTTTGGAATCCCGATTGCTGATAGATCGAGGGCGAAATCCCGATCACCTGCTTGCCGAGAATGCCGGCCTCGAGCGCCGCGCTGCCGCCGGTGACGACGATAGCGTCCGCCTCGGCGATCAGATCCGTGGTCGAATCTTTGCTTGCGCTGGCGATCAGCCGTACGCCCAGCTTTTCAGCCCAAAGCGTGTAATAATTTTCCGACAGTTCGCCGCTGCGTCCACTGACCGTCTCGCTCCAAACGGGATGGCAGCGAAGGAGCATGTCCTCGGGCTTGAGGTCGAAATGCGCCATAAGCGCCTCGAAAGCCTGTGTCCGCTCGGACCAGACTTCGGCGCAATCGGGATGGCCCCAGGATTCGCTGCGGCTGCCGGGCAGGAGCAAGATCCGCCGCCGTCCATTGCTGTTCGGCCAGGACGTCGAGGACGCATTCACATTATAGGCGCGCCATTCCTTGTCGTTCTTTCTCAGGAAACGCGCCGCGATATGCTTTGCCGCCGCGAAAGCTTGATCGCGCGTCAGCGGATGGTCGCGCCAGTCCGCCATCATCTTGTCGACGGCGCGCAGGCCGAGACAGTTCTCGTCGGGATAGAGCTGAATGCCGTCGCCGAACCAGGTCCGCTCCGATGTGAGATAGCGAATGCCGGCGTCTTGCGCGGCTTCGCAGATCGCTCGTGTCGCCTCGAAGCGCCCGTTGAAGACACAGATGGCCGTCAAACGGTTTTCTTCGATCCACCGTCGCGCCGCGACATAGGCCTGGCGCGCGGGAACGTCCAGATTTTTCGCAAGGCGGGCGAATTCCGCGTTTTCGTAATCGTCGTCCGTCTCGAAGCGGCCAAGCGTGCTGGCGCTGGACAAGGCCCATTCCCTCGATCGAGCCGGCACTGGGACGTCTGCGCCGCTAAACTGGCCGATGGACGACACATTGCTCCCCTCAAACGAGCGAAGCCCACCGGCGCGGCAGAGCGCGCAGTTCAGCCAGGTCGGCCGATCGCGCTTTTGTTCGCGCGTGTAGCAATCGGCGAGATCGCCATCGCAAGTGAGGAAATAGGTTTCGTGTCCGGCGTCTCTCGCGAGAGTCGCCAGATAGTGCAACATCGCCACATGCGGGCGCCACGAATAGATGCTGACGAATCCGATTCTCATCTGACGCATCTATCCGGCCGTCTCCGATCGCCCCTGCGCATAGACGATCCTAGGGAAGAGATGGCTTGCGAACCCCTGTTTGAACATTCCGATCGACAGCTCCTTCGCGCTTGGCTTGTCGTCGTCTTCAGGAAACTTGAGCGAACCAAGTCTGTACCAATTAAGACCGCGACTTTTGAACACTTCAATAGCTCTGGCCTGCACAACATGCCCTAAAGGCTTGTCGAAAAGATCCCGGTCATAGGCCGCCACGCTGTAGAGCGCTTCGCAGTCCGTCAATTGAAAGAACCCCCCGCCGACCATGCGGGCGGCGGCGTCTTCGAGCCAGATCAGCAAGGCCTCCCCATTGACCAGCATGCGCCATTGATGCTCCCAGGTGTCGGCCGGCCGCGTCGCACGGCCGGCTACGCGAATATGCAACTGGCGAAAGGCCTCCCAGGTTTCCGGGCTTGACGCTCTGCCGTCCATGGAACGCACCGACCATGACCTCTGGCCTGCCGTGACCAAGGGACGGTAGCTCTTTCGCCAAGTAGAACGAATTTTCTCCATATCCGGTTTCAAGTCGGCGTACATCTCGTGACGAATATGCGACAAACGCGCGCCGCGCCGCCAAGATTGCTGATAGAATTCGCTAAGGCCTGCATTTGCGAAATCGGGACAGGCCGCTTCAGAGCAGCATATTTCGGGCCGGCCGAGGCTGAGCGCGAGGCTGTCAAGCCAGTCGAGGCTTGCGCCGACGATCCGTTTGATCGTTTGAGGAGAAGTCCCAGCGGCAAAGAGCGGCGGAAGAATCGGCTCGCCCTGCGACGTCAACATCGGCGGCCCGACCCCGCCGAAGGTCAATGGCCAAAGACCGCAGGGACGTCCATCATTGAGCAATACCAGCGAAGCGTCGCAAACCGACCAGCCGGCGGCCCCTTCGAAATAGGCGTGCTGGTAATCGATCATGCTAGCTGAATAAGCGACCGGCCGTGTCGGCAGAGCCCGCCAGACGCCGAGCCAGCCCTCGGCGTCGGCGAGCCGGGGACGCGCATGCGCGGCGAAGGGCCGACCCGCCAAAAGATCAGCGATCGTCAGGCCGGCGACCGGGCTCGTCGCGATGGCGGCTGAAGCGTTCAAGGGCGCGATCCGCTCG
>JASLHV010000454.1 GCA_030153205.1 Roseiarcus sp.
CCTTTCTTATGGCCGACGAAAGCATTGGCCGCGCCGAATAATTCGCGGCTGACGCCCGACGCGGAAACGAAGGCGCCCATGAGCAGGAACATCGGGATGACGCCGAACGTATAGTCCGTCACCGTCCGCATCGATGTTTGCGCAATCAACTTTAGCGCGGGACCCGATCCGACGAGGTACGAAAAACCCGTCACGCCGACAAGACCCATCGCCATGCCGACAGGTACGCGCAAAAGCATCAGCGCGAAAAGAACGACAAAGCCGAGGGCGGCGACCGCGTCGGCGCTCATCGAGACGCGCTCACTCGACGGCCTTGACCGTGTCGCGCGACACGAGCTCTGGATGGAAGATCAGACGCCATGTTCGAATAGCGATCAGGAGAACGGCGGAGACATCGCCCGCCCAACCCATGGCGAAGAACGGCCATGTCGGCAAATGCAGGTCATAGGTCAAGACATTGTCGAGGCGGGTCTGCGCGACCTTGTCGAAAAGCATGATTGTTTGCACGCCGACGACGAAAAGAAGGACAAGCGTGGCGAATATATCGATGAGGCGTTTGTATCTCGGCGACGCCAGAGACCAAACCAGATCGACCGTGATATGGCCGCCGCGATAGCTCGTCGCCGCAATGCCCCAAAAGATCGAAATCCCCAGCAGCATCCGGCCGAAGTCATAGCTGTCCGGAATGGATGTCGAGAAGAACTTGCGGAGAATGACGGAGATAAATGTGTCGGCGGCGACGAGCCCTACAAAAATAGCCGCGACAAGTTCGATACCGTCGATGAAACGGTCCATGGGATTGCGCGGCCCGACGGCTTGCGCGGGCTTGCTCTCGAAACTGGCCTGCCCTCCCGTCATGCCTGATCGCGGTCAAAAGCCGGCATTGTATTTTTCAAGCGTTGTCTTCAGATCGGCGTAAGCCTTGTCGGGATCGACGCCTGCTTTCTTCACCGCCGCGGCCCATTTTTCCTTCAACGGCTCGGCGGCTTGCCGCCAGGCAACGAGCTGATCGGCGTTCAGCGGGTAAACCGTATGCCCGGCCTCGGCTTTGATTTTGTCGCGACCGGCATGTTCGAAATCAGCCCAGGGGCTGGCGAAGCGCTGCGCCCATTCGGTCGTGCAATGATCGTCGACGGATTTCTTCTGCGCCGCCGACATGGCGTCATAGACGCTCTTGTTCATCACCCAGACGAAGGTTGTGACATAGAGCGGGACGTCCATATGGAATTTGAGGACCTTGTCGATGCCGAACAGCCCGACGGAACCCCAAGGGAAGGTAATCGCGTCCGCGACGCCACGTTCAAGCGCGTCCCGCGCTTCGGGCGCCGAGGCCTGCACATTCGTGCCGCCGAGCGAGGCGACGAACGCGCCGATCGTCGCGTCGGCAGGCCTTACCTTCATACCGCTGATCTCGGAGGGCAGGAGAATCTGCTTCTTGGCGTGAAGAGCGCCAGGGTCATGGACGAAGGCGAAGCAATAATGCACGTCCTTCATCTCGGCGGCCGCGTAGCTACGATACCAGGCATCGAGGGCGGCCGAACCGGTATGTCCATCGGAGACGAGAAACGGCAATTCGCCGGCAGCGATGACAGGGAATCGACCGGGCTGGTAGCCGGGATTGACATAGGCAAAATCGGCGATGCCGTCCCGCGCCATGTCGTAATGGTCGAAGGCCTTGCCGAGCTGCTCGGACGGAAAGATCGCGTAGCTGATCGAGCCGCCGCTCTCTTTTTTGAGGTCCTCTGCCCAGTCCTGGATGGCCTTTTGCAGGGGATGCGCCGGCGGCACCCAATCCGAAAGTTTGAGAATGACGGGCTTGTCTTGCGCGAGCGCTGGCGAGAGGACTGCGAGGAGAGCTCCGAAGGCGAGCGCCAAGATTTTCACTGGTTACATCCTCCCGAATCCCAGCGCCGCTCGATGAAAATAGTTTTGAGCAAAACTATCTGGCGGCTCTCAAACGCCGTCAAGCCTAGGCGACGCCTTGCCCCCACTCAATGCGCTTTTCGGCGGAGACAAGGAATTGCGCACAAAGCGCATTCGACTGAAACAGCCGCTGAACTTGCGATCCTCAGAAAGACGCAAAGATTTGACAGAACGCGACCCGGCGCTTAACCGATTGGCGTCAAACGCTCTTTGTCCGCGAGATGAGGGGCGGCGTTAGTCGGGGCTTGCAGGGTCCATTTTTTGCGCATGAAAGCCCGCCTCGCCAAATTTGGCATCGGCCAAGTCGTCAAGCATCGGGTCTACCCGTTCCGCGGCGTCATATATGACGTGGATCCCATTTTCGCGAATACAGAGGAATGGTGGCTATCGATCCCGGCCGAAGTGCGGCCGGCCAAGGATCAGCCTTTTTACCACCTCTTTGCGGAAAATACGGAGACGCAATATATCGCCTATGTCTCGGAGCAAAATCTGCTCCCCGACGAATCCGGCGAGCCGGTCCGCCACCCGCAAGTTGACGAGGTTTTCGAACGTGGCGCTAATGGGTCTTATCGTATGCGCTCCACGCCCCGAGCGAGTTAAGAGCCGCCCTTAAAAATTGAGCCGGCCAATAGGCCGGCTCGTTGAACTCAAAATACTCTCTCCGCTTATTGTTTTGGCGGAGTCGCCGGCGCGGCGGGCGTTGAACTTTGCTGTTTCTCAAGCTGTTCGCGCTGTTCTTTCGCCTTTTCCTCAAGCTGCTTTTGCAGCTCCTGCTGTTGCTGCTGCAGCACCTTCGGATCAATCGCCGGACCATCGAAGGCAGCGCCGAAATCTTTCATCGGCACAACGAAGGTCACTTCGTTATTGACCTGATTGCGAACTTGAATGCTGGCCGTCTGCGCCTTTTTCAGGCTGGCGATTTCCGCGCCGTGGAGTTCCGCCTCAGCGAAGCAGCCGTTCGGAAAGCAAATGGCGAAATGGCCCGCGATGGGTTCGCCCTTGTCGATGATCAAGCGGAAACCCGGCTGCAGCATCAAGGCGACCGGCAACAAGAACCGCGCAATGCGGCGGTCGTCGCCACTCATCTGATAGACCGCGACGGCCAAAGTCGGGGGTTGGTCGGCGGCCTGTCCGAAATCGCGCGTCGTGTAGCAGACTTCTTTGTTGTTCCCCTGATCCTTGCCGCAAATCTTGGTCCAGGGCGATTGCAAAGCCTGGAGCTCGAGCTTGACCGGCCCTTGCGCCGGAGCAGCCGCCGGAGCGCCCGCAGGAGCTGCTGGGGCCGGTGGAGAGGCGGCCGGTTTCTGCGCGCTCTGAGCGAGGGCGGCGTCGGCAGCCATCGCGAGCCCCAAGGACAGGGCCAGAGCGCCACAGCGCCTAACAAGAGACGTCATCATCGGTCCTTTCGATCTAGCCTTGCCGCGCCGCTCCCTAAGAGGCGCGCCTTCCAACCCTATGACACGTCCGCACGGCGGCGATACGACCGAGCGCGGCGCACTGCATAAAGATTTCGCCGCCCTCATTCCACATTGGCCCATAAAAATCCAACAGATTTCGCCGATTGTCGTCAGGCGCGACCTAACGCCGCCGCAGCAGTCGCGCCGATGACGCGGTCGAAGCTGTTCTCTATGGTTCCGCCCATGGCGCTCGGGTTGATTCGACAAGGCTTTGCGGCCCTCGCCGGCCTCGTCCTCCTCGCCGGAGTGAAGGGCGTTTCGGCCGAGGAAGCTGCGCCGCCAACCTACGCCATCGCGATGCATGGCGCGCCCGCCCTCGGCCCGGCTTTCGATCACCTTCCCTACGCCAATCCCGATGCGCCAAAAGGCGGCCGGCTCAATCTCGCTTTTCTAGGGACCTTCGACAGCCTCAATCCCTATAACGTCAAGGCGCTGAGTACGGCGCAAGGGCTTAACGGCAACGTCTATCAGTCCCTTATGTTTCGCTCCGCTGACGAGCCTTTCACGCTTTATGGGCTGATCGCGCAGTCGATCGAAACGGACGCCGCTCGCGAACATGTGACCTTCCGCCTAAATCCCAAGGCGCAATTCTCCGACGGCGACGCGATTACGTCGGCCGATGTCGCCTTCACCTTCGAGCTCCTCAGGAAAAAGGGTCGACCGCAGCAGCGCGCCGCCTATGGCGCCGTCAAAGGCATCGAGACACCCGACGCGCTGACCGTACGCTATGACCTCGCCGGCGCCAACGACCGCGAATTGCCGCTCGCGCTGGCGATGATGCCGGTCCTGTCGAAGGCGCATACCGACGCCGAGCATTTCGAGGATCAGACGCTACAGCTCCCGGTCGGTTCGGGCCCTTACGTCGTCGCCGAAGTGCGAGCCGGTCAGCGGCTCCTGCTCAAGCGCAACCCCAACTATTGGGGGCGCGATCTGCCGATCATGCGCGGGCTCTTCAACTTCGATGAGGTCGACATCGATTACTATCGCGACGCGCCAGCTTTGTTCGAAGCCTTCAAGGCCGGTCTCTATGATTTCCGCATCGAGACGGATCCGACGCTCTGGCTCACCGGCTATGATTTTCCCGCGCTTCGCGAGGGCCGCATCATCAAGCAGTCAATCCCGATCCGGCTGCCCAAGGGGATGGACGGTTTTGCCTTTAACACCCGGCGCGCAATTTTCAGTGATCCGCGTGTGCGCGAAGCGCTCGGCATGATGTTCGATTTCGAGTGGATCAACAGGGAATTTTACGCCGGCGTTTATGCGCGCGCGAAAAGCTACTTCGACGACAGCGAATTATCGGCGTCGGGCCATCCGGCTTCCGAAAAGGAGCGGGCTCTCTTCGCGCCTTTTCCCGGCGTCGTGCGCGACGATGTGATGGAGGGCGCCTGGGCGCCGCCTGTGTCAAACGGAAGCGGACGCGACCGCGACATCGCGCGAAAAGCGCTCGAGGAATTGGGCAGCGCCGGTTACACGATCAAGAACGGCGCGCTGGTCAACGCCGCAGGCGCGAGGCTGGCCTTCGAAATTCTGGTCAAGAACCGGCAGGAGGAGCGCCTCGCCGATACTTTCGCGCAAAATCTCGCGCGCATCGGCGTCGCCGCCAATGTACGGCTGATCGACGAAGTTCAATTTCAACGCCGCCGCACCGACTTCAATTTCGATATGATCGAGGGCTCCTGGATCGCGACGCCCTCCCCTGGCGCCGAGCAACTCACCCGCTGGGGCTCGATCTCCGCCAACATGCAAGGGGCCTATAATATTTGCGGCGTCGCCTCGCCGGCTGTCGATGCGATGATCGCGGCGATGCTGGCCGCCGAAAGTCATGAGGATTTCGTCGCGGCGGTTCGCGCGCTCGACCGCGTCTTGATCTCGGGTTTTTATATCGTTCCACTGTTCTACGCGCCCAACCAGTGGATCGCTTATTCCGCGAAACTCGGACGCCCGGACGTCACGCCGCTTTTTGGCGTTAGCGCCAATCTCGAATATCTTCAAACTTGGTGGCGTAAGGCTCCTTAGACGCGCGCATGCGGCGGCCCCATCGCCTATTCTATTGGAGATTTCGATGAGCGAGGACAACAACGCCATGACGATCGACGTCGTGAGCGACGTCGTCTGCCCCTGGTGCTACGTCGGCAAGAGGCGGCTGCAACGGGCGCTCGCGATGGAGACCAATGCGGAAATCCCGGTTCGCTGGCGACCGTACCAGCTCGATCCGACCATTCCTGCGGGCGGCATGGACCGCAAAACCTATATGCGCAACAAATTCGGGGATAATGGGCGTCTCGAGGAAGTTCACGAGCGTCTGCGCGCGCTCGGCGCCGAGGAAGGCATCGCCTTCGCATTCGAGAAAATCGACCGTTCGCCGAACACGATGGACGCCCATCGCCTCATCCGCTGGGCTAGCGCCACGGGCGCGCAGGACGCGGTAGTCGACAAGCTTTTCAGCCTCTACTTCGAGCAAGGGCGGGATATCGGGGATCGCCAATTGCTTATCGAGACCGCTCGGGACGCCGGCATGGATTCCGAAGCGGTCGAAAAGCTTCTCACAGACGGCGCCGACGAAAGCGACGTGCGCCAAGAGATCGCGCAAGCGCAAAGCCTAGGCGTCACTGGCGTGCCCTTTTTCATCTTTGCGTCGCGCTTCGGTGTGCCGGGCGCACAAAGCGCCGAGGTTCTCTCAACCGCGATCGAACGCGCCCGCAAGAGTCTCGCTGGGATAGAGACGGCGTGAGGTTTGCCTGGCGCGTCGCTCGCGAGACGCGCCAATTGCCGCGCCGTCAGCCACCCTTAGCCATGGGCCACGCCCTCTATTTCCAGGAGCCAGGCTGCGTCGAATATTCCGGCGATGACTACGGTCAAGGCAGGCGTGCGCCCTTTCATGACTTCCTGTCGAACGACGCTGTTTTCGGCGCCGAACCGCCGATCAGAAAGATAGATCGTGACTTTGACGAGATTGCCCAAGGTCATACTGGCGGCCTGAAGCTGCGCCTCGACGTTACGCCATGCGAGACGCGCTTGCTCTCCAAATGTTTCAGGAACATCGCCGTTACGAGCGACGGGAATCTGGCCGCTGACATAAAGCGTACGGACGGCGTTGCGTACCTCGACTGCCTGGGAATAACCTCCAATTGCGACCGGCGCCTCTGGAGAATTGAAATCGCGCAATTCCATCTGACCCTCAGACGCTAGTTCTGCGCCTTACGACGAAGCGGCTCCGCATCGGCAGACGACTCCTCGGTGGCCCGTTTCCGGACTTGGCCCCGGGCGCGCAGTTCTTCGACTTGCAAGCCTCCCTTCGGTTCGAAAATATCCGGCGCAATGATGACCGCGCCTTCCTCCATCCTGAGGCCGAGGATCGCATACGCAGCCGAGACCATGCGCGCCGCGGAGCCGGTGTACCACGACCAGCCTCCGCGCCCGTCGTGGCCGTAGCCATCGTAGATGTCGGCGGGCTGCTGGTTCGGCGCGAGACCGTAGCGCGCCAGGCGATCAGGCTCGGTCTTTTTGAG
>JASLHV010000229.1 GCA_030153205.1 Roseiarcus sp.
CTCACCGAAGGCAATTTCGGTCTCTATCCGATGTCTAACGGCTTGACCCGTCTTCAAACCCGTTTCCTGGGTGAGCCGGAAAGAACGGAAGCCGCACGGACGAAAATCGGCGCCGCTCTGGAAGCCGAGGAAGCGAAGTCCTTGGGTCTCGTCACCTTCGCATTCGACGACGTCGATTGGGAGGACGAAGTGCGCATCTTCCTCGAAGAGCGCGCCAGCTTTTCCCCCGACGCCATGACCGGCATGGAGGCGAATTTGCGCTTCGCCGGCCCGGAAACGATGGAGACTCGCATCTTCGGTCGTCTCACCGCTTGGCAGAACTGGATTTTTCAACGTCCGAACGCGGTCGGGGAGAGCGGAGCCTTGAAACGGTACGGCACCGGCCTTCGCGGCGAATTCGACAGACGCCGCGTCTAGCGCTTAAGCAAGGACTTCGACATGATCGATCTCGTCAACGTTTCCTATGACACGCTCATCCCTAACAATGTCGATCTCTCCAGCGACAAGCGCGTTTTGAAAGCGCTGGAGAAGTGGCATCCCGGCTATATCAATTGGTGGAATGGTCTTGGCCCCGAAGGCTTTCAGGAGAGCCTCGTTTATTTGCGCACGGCGGTGTCGGTCGACACAAAGGGCTGGGCGAAGTTCGACTATGTCAAAATGCCGGAATATCGCTGGGGCGTGTTGCTTGCGCCGCGCGTCGAAGACCGCCGCGTGCCCTGCGGCGAACATTATGGCGAACCTGCCTGGCAGGAAGTGCCTGGCGAATATCGCGCCATGCTGCGTCGCCTGATCGTGATCCAGGGCGACACGGAACCGGCCTCCGTCGAACAGCAGCGTCATCTCGGTAAGACCGCCCCGTCCCTTTACGACATGCGCAATCTGTTCCAGGTCAATGTCGAGGAGGGCCGCCATCTCTGGGCGATGGTTTATTTGCTCCAGAAATATTTCGGCGCCGACGGGCGCGAAGAAGCGGACGATCTTTTGCGACGGCAATCGGGATCGCAGGAAGCCCCACGCATGCTCGGCGCTTTCAACGAGGCGACGCCAGATTGGCTCTCGTTTTTTATGTTCACCTACTTCACCGATCGCGACGGCAAGATGCAACTCGAGAGTCTCGCTCAATCGGGCTTCGATCCGCTCTCGCGTACGTGCCGCTTCATGTTGACCGAGGAGGCGCATCATATGTTCGTCGGCGAGACCGGCGTCGGCCGTGTCATCCAGCGGACTTGCGAGGCGATGAAAGAGGCAGGCGTCGAGGACCCCTCCGACATGGCGGCCGTGCGGGCGCTTGGCGTGATCGATCTTCCGACCATCCAGAAGAAGCTCAATTTGCACTATTCTTTGTCGCTCGATCTCTTCGGCTCGGAAGTTTCGACCAATGCGGCCAATGCGTTCAATGCTGGCGTCAAGGGCCGCTACCAAGAGATCAGGATCGAGGACGACCACAAACTCAAGGACGCGACCTACCCGGTAGTCCAGTTCGTCGACGGCAAGATCGTGATGAGCGATCTATCGGCGTTATCGGCGATCAATATGCGGCTGCGCGACGATTATATCCGTGACGCGCAAGGCGGTCTTAATCGGTGGAATCAGGCGATCGCCAAGATAGGCATTTCTTTCGAAATGAAGCTGCCGCACCCTGGTTTCCATCGCGCGATCGGCGTTTTTTCTCAGGCCAAAATCACGCCGGAAGGCGAGATTGTGTCGGAAGCCGAATGGAGCAAACGCAAGGACGAATGGCTGCCGACCAAGGCTGACGGCGACTTCATAGCGTCTTTGATGAAGCCGGTCTGGGAGCCGGGGAAATTCGCTGGATGGATCGCGCCGCCGAGAGTAGGCATCGACAACAAGCCCGGTGATTTCGAATATGTCCGGCTTCACATGGCGTGAGGCGAGGCTCCGCGCGGAGGCGCTTCTATGAACGCGCTCGTCAAACAACATCTCATCGACCCGGAAATCTGCATCCGCTGCCATACGTGCGAGGAGGCTTGTCCGGTCGACGCGATCACCCATGACGAGAACAATGTCGTGGTTGACGCCGCCAAATGTAACTATTGTATGAATTGCATCGCGCCATGCCCGACAGGATCGATCGATAATTGGCGTGTCGTACGAGCGCCGTATTCGCTTGAAGATCAGCTCGGTTGGACGGAATTGCCGCCGCAGCAGGAATTCGCCGGGAGTGGGGCGGCGGATGCCGGCGTCATCGAAGCGCTTGACGATTCCGTCGCGGCCTTGATCGAGGAGGCGCATCAAGGCGCCGGCGGCGCAGCCAAGGCGCCGGCCTCGGCTTCCAAGCCGAGCGTCAATCTTTACACGAGCGCGAAACCGGCGATCGCCGTCGTGCAGGGCAACTACCGGTTGACCGCAGACGGCGCCGACAGCGACGTCCGTCACATTATTCTCGATCTCGGCGTCCAGCCGTTTCCTATTCTCGAGGGACAGAGCGTCGGCGTCATCGCGCCAGGCGCCGACGCCAACGGCCGATCGCATCACATGCGTCTCTATTCGGTCTCCAGCCCGCGCGACGGCGAGCGTCCGCACACCAATAACCTATCTTTGACGGTCAAGCGCGAAGAGTACGGCGTTTGCTCGAACTATCTTTGCGATCTGGATCGCGGCGACAAGGTCAGCCTGGCGGGTCCCTTTGGCGGAACTTTTCTCATGCCGGATGATCCGCAGGCCAATCTCGTCATGATCTGCACGGGCACCGGCGCGGCGCCTTTCCGCGGCTTCACCATGCGCCGGCAACGCACGACGCCTGACTCAACCGGCATGATGCTCTTCTTTGGCGCGCGGGCGCCGGAATCCCTGCCTTATTTCGGACCTTTGGGCAAAGTGCCAGAGACGCTGCTGAAAAAGCATTTCGCCTTCTCGCGCGTCCATGGCGCCACGAAAGAATATGTCCAGGACCGTATGCGCGCCGAACGCGCCGCCATCGTCGAGGCGTTAAGAAAGGACCACACGCATATTTATATCTGCGGGCTGAAGGCGATGGAAAGCGGCGTCGAGGAAGCGTTCAACGACATTGCCGAAGGCGCTGGCCTCAATTGGCGGGATCTCCGCGCCGCGATGCGCGATGCCGGCCGATACCATGTGGAGACTTACTAGGGCAATTTAGCCCATGTACCAACCGCCGTTGGCGTGCAACTCGTGGCCGGAGATAAAGCGGCTTTCGTGCGAAAGTAAAAAGGCCACGGCGTCGGCGACATCCGCGACATCAGAACGATAAGGCAGGGACTGTTTTTCAATGACGCCCCGATCGAAGGCCGGGCGATCGTCTCGCCAATGTTTTCGCTCGAGCTCGGTCGGTATGGCGCCCGGGCTGACGGCGTTGACGCGGATGTTGAAGGGCCCGAGTTCCCGCGCCAGGGACCGCGTCAGGCCGAGAAGGGCGCCTTTCGACATGACGTAAGGGACTTTCTCGGTCCAGCCGCCCGACAAGGTAATGCTCATGATGTTCACGATCGCGCCGCCGCGCTTAGCCTTCATCGCCGGCGCAAAAGCCTGGCATAGTACAAAAGCCGCATGG
>JASLHV010000264.1 GCA_030153205.1 Roseiarcus sp.
CCAAGGCGACCGGCGGGGCCAAGGCGGCTGCTGATACGGTCGATCATCTGAGACGGTACGTCGAACTATTGTTCGATCGTCGACCCGGTCACGAATGATGCGGCTTACCCTCATCCGGCGCTTCGCGCCATCTTCTCCCGCCAGCGGGAAAGGGGTGGTTCGCGCGGTTGTACTTGCCGGAGGCAGGTGAGCCAGTTCCATTGAAGAGGCCCGATATGAAGCTGCATTACGGTTGGATCGTCGTCGCCGTCGGCGCTTTGATGACTTGTGTCGGCATGGGCGCGGTTTTCTCGCTACCGATCTTCCTGCAGCCGATTACGGAGGCGACAGGCTGGTCTCGGGCTGGCGTCTCCGGCGCGATGACGATCGATTTTGTAACTATGGGCGTCGCCGGTTTCGGCTGGGGCGCTCTGAGCGATCGTTTCGGCGCGCGGCCCATCGTCTTCGCCGGCGCCTGCCTCTTAGGGTTAGGCCTCGTACTCGCCAGCCGCGCGACGAGCCTTCTCGAATTCCAACTCGTCTATGGCGTGCTGCTCGGCCTTGCCGGCGGCAGTTTCTTCACGCCGATGATCGCGACGGTGACCGGCTGGTTCGACCAACACCGCAGCCTTGCCGTCTCCCTGGTCTCGGCCGGCATGGGCGTCGCGCCGATGACCGTCTCGCCTTTCGCGCGCTGGCTGATCAGCGCCACGGATTGGCGTACGGCGCAATTCATCATCGGCGTCGCCGCCTTCCTGCTGCTCGCGCCCGCCGCTTTGCTGGTGCGCCGGCCGCCCGTCGCGGCAACGACGCCCGACGCCGCGCCGGCCGACAATTCCGGCATGAGCGTTGCGCAAGCTTTCCGCTCGCCGCAATTCATCGTCCTGGCTTTGACATTCTTCGCCTGTTGCGCGGCCCATTCCGGCCCGATCTTCCACACGGTTACCTACGCCATGGGCTGCGGCATACCCGCCATGACCGCGGTGACAATCTATAGCGTCGAGGGCCTCGCCGGATTGGGCGGGCGCGTGCTGCTCGGTTATCTCGGTGACCGCTTGGGCGCCAAGCCGGTTCTGGTCGCCGGCCTTATTGTGCAGGCCGTGGCGGCGGGATCGTACCTCCTCGCCGGCAATATCGTACAATTCTACGGCGTCGCCTTCGTCTTCGGCCTTGCCTATGGCGGCGTGATGCCGCTCTACGCCGTGCTGGCGCGCGACTATTTCGGCCCGAAGATCATGGGCACGATCTTCGGCGCCGCCGCCATGGTCTCCAGCCTCGGCATGGCGCTCGGTCCGTCGGTTGGCGGGTGGATCTATGATACGTTCAACGCCTATACGTGGCTGTATGTTGGTTCATGCGCGCTAGGGCTGGGGGCGGCTGCGATTGCGCTGGCCTTTCCGCCTCAGCATCCGGAGCGGCGGCTCGCGCCACAGCCAGCGTGAGGCGCAGCCGGTACGTACGGGTCGTCCTCTCACGCTGGCGCTGATTACAACTCGAGGATGCGGCGGGTCCGCCGTTCTTGACAATTCGGCCGCCTTCCTTATTTGCCAGCGGATGCATTTCGTAGGCTGAACCCGAATGGCCAAGGTACGAATTTCCACCCAGGCCGAAAGCAAAGCCGATCCCGCAAGCGTCTTCAGGCTGCTAAGGGATGTCGCGACCTGGCCGCGCTGGAGCCTTTTCGATTCTTTTCAACTCGAGCGGCGCGGCCAACCCGATCCGCTCGGCGTCGGCTCCATTCACATCTTCATCACCAAAGTGTCGCGCGCCCGCGAGGAGGTCGTCGAAATCGTCCCGAACAAACGTCTGAGTTATATACTTCTCGCCGGATTTCCGTTCCGCGACTACAAGGCGGACGTCGATCTCGATCCGCTACCCAACGGCGGAACGCTTATTCGCTGGCGATCGTCTTTCTACGCCAAGCATTTCGGGACCGCATGGTTCTGGAAACTCTTCATGCAGAGGGTCCTGCGTGACATTTCCCGGCGATTGGCCAGGGCCGCCGAGGATCCGGCGATGGTGGCGTCGGCCGAGGAATTGTCCCCGCCTCCCCATTGACACCCGCGGCTATCAGGCCCAGATTCGCCTTCGCTCGAGGGGAGCCCCTTATTTAGGGCTGAGACGGCGGGACCGCCGGACCCTTTGAACCTGATCCGGGTTGTGCCGGCGTAGGGACGAGGTCTTAAGCCGAAACACGGCTTTCCGCCAAAACCCCGACGCTCAGCGCCCCAAGACGCGCGGGAAGGAAAGCCTATGAATGAGCACGCTTCAAAAAAGTCGTTTCAGCCGGCGCCGGAGAGCGTGACCACCGGTCCCATCGCCGGCTCGCGCAAGATTTACGCGACCGTCAAGTCGCATCCCGACATGAGCGTGCCGCTGCGCGAAATTACGTTGAGCGATCCTTTGGAGCCGCCCGTCCGCGTCTATGATCCCTCAGGCCCTTATACCGAATCCGACGCGCGTATCGATCTCGCGAAAGGCTTGTCGCCGGTGCGCGAGAATTGGGTCGCCGCGCGCGGTTTCGAGAGCGTGCAAGGCCGCGCCGTGCGGCCGGAGGACAATGGCAATATCGGCGACGACCGGCTCGTGCCGCTCTGCCCCGCCGAGCGGATTCTGCGCGCCGGCAAGCCGGGTCAACGCGTCACCCAATATGAATTCGCCCGCGCCGGCATCGTCACCGAAGAGATGATCTATGTCGCCCATCGCGAAAATCTCGCCCGCGAGTCGGCGCTAGCGAACGCCGAGGAGAAGCTTGCCGACGGCGAAAGCTTCGGCGCGTCGATCCCGCCTTTCATGACGCCGGAATTCGTGCGCGACGAAGTCGCGCGCGGTCGCGCGATCATTCCCGCCAATATCAATCACGTTGAATTGGAGCCGATGGCGATCGGCCGCAATTTCCTCGTCAAGGTCAACGCCAATATCGGCAATTCCGCCGTGACCTCGGGCGCCGCCGAAGAAGTCGAGAAGCTGGTCTGGGCGATCCGCTGGGGCGCCGATACGGTGATGGACCTTTCGACCGGCCGCAACATCCACAACATACGCTCCTGGATCGTCCGCAATTCGCCCGTGCCGATCGGCACGGTGCCGATCTATCAAGCGATGGAGAAAGTCGACGGCGATCCGCTGAAACTCGATTGGGAAGTCTTCAAGGACACCCTGATCGAACAGGCAGAACAAGGCGTCGATTATTTTACCATCCATGCCGGCGTCCGCCTCGCCCATGTGCCGCTCACCGCCAAGCGCGTCACCGGCATCGTCTCGCGCGGCGGCTCGATCATGGCGCGCTGGTGCCTTGCCGGCCACAGAGAGAGCTTCCTCTATGAGCACTTCGATGAAATTTGCGACATCATGCGCAGGTACGACGTCTCCTTCTCTCTCGGCGACGGCTTGCGTCCGGGTTCAATCGCCGACGCCAACGACGCCGCGCAATTCGCCGAGTTGGAGACGCTGGGCGAATTGACCAAGATCGCCTGGGACAAGGGCTGCCAGGTCATGATCGAAGGCCCTGGCCATGTGCCGATGCACAAGATCAAGGTCAATATGGAGAAGCAGCTCGCCGAATGCGGCGA
>JASLHV010000287.1 GCA_030153205.1 Roseiarcus sp.
TCTGCAGCAATGGCGCATAGTCGCTGAACCGCCGCGTCTGCATCCCGGCAACCTTGCCTGCCTCGTCCCATAGTCTCACACGTACGGCCTCAGCATAGAAAGGGCTTGCGCGAAACGTGGCGATCTCGGTCTCGCTGCAAGGCGGCCCGATGAGCGAGACCGAGATCGCCACGTTTCGCGCAAGCCCTTTCTATGCGGAGGCCGTACGTGTGAGACTATGGGACGAGGCAGGCAAGGTTGCTGGGATGCAGACGCGGCGGTTCAGCGACTATGCGCCATTGCTGCAGAGAGTGGTCGAGCGTCACTTGGGCAGTCTCGTAAGTGGTGAGAAGGCTCCGTGATTGTCCCTGAGGTTCTCGGTCCGCTTAGAGTGCGTTGAAATCAGGATGTTACGCCTCGTCCTTCGAAATTCGGGGTGTCAGTGACGGACCGTCCTACTTCCTCTCCAAATATTGCTCCGCCTTGTCATACGCCGCATTGATCCGCTCGAAGCGTTTGGCCACCAGCTTGCGCATGCCGGGGTGGGTGAAAATATAGAGGTCGCCGTCCTTGATCCCTTCCAAAGTACGGGCGGCGACTTCGGCGGCGTCGATGCCGGTGGCGACCGCGAGGATCATCTGGGCGGCGCGGTCCGAGGCCGCTTTCGTCGCCTTGATATGCGATTCCTCGGCAAGGTCGGCCGGCTGATTGCGTTCGCTCGACGCGATGCCGGTCTTGGCGAAGCCGGGGCAGAGGACGCTGACGCCAATATTGGTCTCGCGCAATTCGTAATAGAGCGATTCTGAAATGCCGATCACCGCCGCCTTGCTCGCCGTGTAAGGCGCGCCATAGGGCTGGCCGAGCATGCCGGCCATGGAGGCGGTGTTGACGAAATGGCCGCCTTGGCCATGCGCGCGCATATGCGGCAGGAAGATCGAAATCCCATGGACAACGCCCATGAGATTGACGCTCATCACCCAATCCCACTGGCGCTCGGAAAATTCCTCCAACCCGCCCGAGCCGCCGCCGACGCCGGCGTTATTGCAGACGAGATGCACGGCGCCGAAAGCGGCGAAAGCTTCATTCGCCGCCTTTTCGAGGGAGGCGCGTTGGGATGTATCGCAAACCGCGCCGCGGACCTTGCCGCCAAGCGGCTTCAGCGTCTCGATCGCCCGGTCGAGCGCCGGCCGCTCGATGTCGGCGAGGAAGACGTTCATTCCCTCGCCCAAAAACAGTTTCGCGAACTCCAAGCCAAAGCCGCTTGCGCCGCCCGTCACAAAGGCCGTCTTACCCTTCAAATCGCGCATTCGCGCGCCTCCCCGTAACTTGAGCGCTCACAGACGCAAATCCCGTCGCGCCAGGGGCAAATTGCGTCATTTCCTTTTGTGGGACAAGGGTATGATAAGGATGCATTACCCCTACGACGAACAATCATTGCTGCAATTTCGTTGGCCGGGTTAAAGGTCAAACATCCGAGTCTTCACTAGGGAACGCGTCCTCCGGCGGTCTTCGGACTGATTGCGGACATCGGGCGCGCGAGCATTTGTTCAGAGAACCAGGGCAGGCGTCGCCGTTACCGGCGCCGCCAGCGACCGTCGCGGCCGAAGCCGCCGACGAGCGTCGTCGCCGCGTCGTCGCCATCGCGATGATGTGCCTCACCATGGTGTTCTTCACCGGCCACGACGCCAGCGGCAAATGGCTCGCTTTGTCGCTGCCGACGGTCGAGATCGTCTGGGCCCGCTATGTCTTCGCGGCGATTTTCGCTCTCGTCGTGCTGCGGCCGATCAAGCGGCCCGCCTTGCTGCGCTCTCGCCGCCCAGGCTTGCAGATGTTGCGGTCGCTGATGCTGTTCGGCTCGACCATGGGCAATTTCCTGGCTCTGCGCGAAATGCAACTCGCCGAGACCTCGACGATTCAATTTCTGTGGCCGCTTTTCGTCGCGCTTCTCGCCGGTCCCATCCTTGGCGAATGGGCCGGCCCGGCGCGGATGACGGCGATCGGGGTCGGGCTGATCGGCGTTCTGATCTCCCTCAGCCCCGGCGCCGGGACCTTCCAGCCGGTGGCGCTGGCCGCCATCGCCGGCGTGCTCTGCAACGCCTTCTACGCGCTGCTGACCCGCATTCTTGCGGCCCATGATGCGCCGGAAACAACGCTCCTCTTCACGCCGCTCGCCGGCATTGCGCTGCTGACGCCAGCCCTGCCTTTTGTCTGGATCACGCCGCCGACACTCTTCATCGCGATCGGCCTGGTGATGATGGGGCTTTTTGCGACAGCCGGACACGGCCTCCTCATCCTCGCCCATCAGCGCGCGCCGGCGCCGGTGCTCGCGCCCTTCGCCTATACCCAGCTCATTTGGATGACCCTCGCCGGCCTTGCGATTTTCGGCGATAAGCCGCATGCGGCGACGCTGATCGGGGCAGCGATCGTCGTCGGCTGCGGATTGTTCCTTCTGTCGCGCGAGAGAGCGCGGTCAAGCCCTTCCTGACGCAACGTACCGATGGAAGCCGGCGAAGGGAATGGCGAGAGTGTCTGTGTCAGGAACTCAATTTTGAAGCGTATTGCGGCTTCTTTTTTGATAAAGGCGTCAAAATTAAAAGCTTTGGGCGGTCCACTCTTTTCGCTTCGATAAGAGCTCTCCGCAAGATCGCTAATTTGGTCTCGCTGTCGTCGAATTTAAAACGTGTTTTGATTTTCTTGTCATCTAAAACACCGTCCTTTGATTGATCGCCGCCGCCAGTGTTCCCTCATCGAGATAATCCAGTTCGCCACCCACGGGCACGCCATGAGCGAGGCGGGTCACTTTTACTTTATGGGCGCCGAGCAGGTCCGTGACGTAATGCGCCGTCGTCTGGCCGTCGACCGTGGCGTTGACGGCGAGGATCACTTCTTTGACCGCGCCTTCGGCGACGCGGGCGACGAGCGACGATAGGTTCAATTCGTCGGGCCCGATGCCATCGAGCGGCGAGAGCACGCCGCCGAGAACATGATAACGCGCGCGCACGACGCCGGCGCGCTCTAGCGCCCAAAGATCGGCGACGGTCTCAACGACGACCAGGGTCGAGGGATCGCGGCGCGGATCGGCGCAGATGGTGCAAGGATCGCGGGTATCGACATTGCCGCAGGTACGGCAAGTGGTCACACGCTCATGCGCGACTTTCATCGCCTCGGCAAGCGGCGCGAGCAGCGCCTCGCGCTTGCGGATGAGATGCAACGCCGCCCGCCGCGCCGAGCGCGGCCCAAGTCCGGGCAGCCGCGCCAGCAATTGGATCAGCCGCTCGATCTCCGGTCCCGCGACATTCTCGGCCATGGGTTAGACGGCGCTCGCGGCGTGCGATACAGCGCGCCAGAACCCCTTCTCCCGCTTGCAGGAGAAGGGGTACGCCGTATGTTTCATCGGCTTCGCAGCGCCCATGCGTTCACAAATCCAATAGGCGTTAGCATCGCGGCTGACGCGCCTCAAAACGGCAGCTTCATGCCCGGCGGCAAGGGCAGGCCGGCGGTCATGGCTTTCATCTTTTCTTCCGTGATCCGATCGGCCTTGGCGCGGGCGTCGGCGTGAGCGGCGACGATCAAGTCCTCCACGATCTCCTTCTCGTCCGGCTTCATCAGCGATGGATCGATCACAACGCCTTTCATCGCGCCCTTCGCCGTCAAGGTGACGCGCACCATGCCGCCGCCGGACTGGCCTTCGACTTCGATCGTATCGAGTTCGGCTTGAGCCTCTTGCAGTTTCGACTGCATGGCCTGAGCCTGTTTCATCAATCCCATGATATCGCGCATGGCGTGAGCTCCAAGTCCTAGAAATCGTCTTCGCCGAGGAAGGCGTCGCCGTAGCCGACGTCTTCATCGGCGGATGGCATCGTTGCGGCGGGCGTCTCGCCCGGCGTGTCCGGGCCGCGTATGTCGATGATCTCGGCGCCAGGGAAACGCTGCAGCACTTTCTGTATGAGCGGATGCGCGGCGACGCCGCTGAGACGCTCTTTCTCCTTGGCCTCGGCGCGCTCGCGCAAGGTCGGCGCTTCGCTTCCTGGCGCCAGCGCCACCATCCAGCGCTCGCCCGTCCATTCCTGCAGGCGGCGCGCCAGCGTCTGGGCGATCTGCGGCGAGGCGCCCTCGACGAGCGAAAAGGCGATGCTGCCCGCCTCGAAACGCTGCAGTCGTACGTCGCCTTCAAGGGCGGCCTGCAATTGGATGTCGCGTTTCGATTTGGCGAGGGCGACAACCTCTTCGAAACTGGCGAGCGTCGGCCCTCGCGCCGGCGCCGGCGCAACGGCGATCGGCGCCGCCCGCGTCTCAATCCGCAAAGCCGCGCTGGCTCCGCCCAAGGGTCCACGCGACGGGGGAGGTCCCGGCGGCAGCGTCGCCGCCTCGCCGGTCTCCGAGAGTTTGCGCAAAGCGTCTTCCGGCGACGGCAAGTCCGCCGCATAGGCAAGGCGGATGAGAACCATCTCCGCCGAAGCGAGCGGGCGCGGCGAATCCTTGATCTCCTGCAAGCCTTTGAGGAGGATTTGCCAGGCGCGGGTCAACGGCCCCATGGCGAGGCTTTGCGCGAGGATCGCGCCGCGCTTGCGTTCATCTTCGCTGATCGCCGGATCTTCGACGACGCCGGCGATTTTGATTCGCGTGACGAAATGCGTGAATTCGGCAAGCTCCAAGAGGGACTGCGCGGGATCGGCGCCGGCTTGGTACAAAGCGGCCATCGCCGCCATCGCCGCTGAGATATCGCCCCGCATCGTCTTTTCGAAAAGATCGATGATCGCGCCGCGATCGGCGAGGCCGAGCATGGCGCGCACGCCTTCCGCTTTCACCGATCCGGCGCCGTCATGGGCGATCGCCTGGTCGAGCAGCGACAGCGAATCGCGCACCGAGCCTTCCGCCAGCCGCGCGATCAGGGCCAGCGCTTCCGGCTCGGCCACGACGCCTTCCGCAAGGCAGATTTTCTCGAGATGGCGCGTCAACACGCCGTTTTCGATCCGCTTCAGATCGAAGCGCAGACAGCGCGAACGCACCGTCACCGGCACTTTCTCGATCTCGGTCGTCGCAAAGATGAATTTGACGTGTTCCGGCGGCTCTTCCAGCGTCTTCAACAGACCGTTGAACGCCGCCTTCGACAGCATGTGCACTTCGTCGATGATATAGACTTTGTACCGCGCCGAGACCGGGCGATAGCGCGCGTTCTCGATAATCTCGCGGACATCGTCGATGCCGGTATGCGAGGCCGCGTCCATTTCGATCACATCGACATGCCGCGATTCGATGATCGCCTGGCAATGAACGCCAAGCTCGGCAAGGTCGATGCTCGGCGCGTCGATCTTGCCGGCCAGCGCATAGTTGAAGGCGCGGGCGAGAATTCGCGCGGTCGTCGTCTTGCCGACGCCGCGAACGCCCGTGAGAATATAGGCTTGATGGATGCGTCCCGCCGCGAAGGAATTGGCGATGGTGCGCACCATCGGCTCCTGGCCGATGAGATCGTCGAAGCGGCTCGGACGATACTTGCGCGCCAGTACGCGATAGGGCGTCATCGCAGCGGTCGGAAAGAGTTCAGAAGGCGTAGAATCGTTCATGGGCCATTGCGCTCAGCGCATCCACGTCATCAGCGCGAACGACCGTCCATATGTTTCGACGGCAGCGCGCGCGGATCGACTTCGTCGAGACAATTGACATTGATCGCCGCCATTTCGACGCCGTTCTGCGCTCCGTAAGCAAAAGGTTCGATTCCGCATGTTTTGCAAAACTGATGACGGATACGCTCGGTGTTGAAAACATATTGGCTCAGCGCGCCCTCGCCGGCCAGCAAGCGGAATTTGTCGCGCGGCGTGAAGGCCATGACCCAGCCGAGCCGCTGGCAGCGCGAGCAATTGCAGGTCATCGTGCTGTCGAGGTCGAGCGTCGTCTCGAACTTGACAGCCTGACATTGGCAACTGCCGGAATAATTCTGCGCGCCCATGGCCGCGCCCTCTCCCCTTAAGAGGCTAAATCGGCCTCGAAGCGCCGGCGGGTCGTGGCGCGCTACGGACGTTGAAAATGCAGGAGGCTGGACAAAGACCCGCCCTGGCTCGTTAGGGCTGCTTCCTTCCGGACCTGACCCGGTTGGCGAGTGGTGCGTCCCTCGCCAACCTCCCGGCCCCTATGTGGACCAGGACGCCGTAGGGCGCAAGGGCGTGGCGGAGACGAAAAAAATGAGGATGGAGCGCTTATAACCAGCGCCACCCGATACGCCTCGAGCCGATCGTCCTGTCTGTCGCACCCCGCAAGCGCAGCCTTGCGGCGATTGGTTTGCCTCCCAACCCGGCGAATTCTATCCTGGCGGCAAAAAGCTGGCGCTCAGCGGTAACGGCGGTGTGGGAGGAATCCATGGACATCAGAATGTTGATCGGCGGCGAGACGGTCGGCGCCGCGGGCGGGGCGGTCTTCGAGCGCAAAAATCCTTTCACCGGCGAAGTCGCGAGCCGGGCGCCGTCAGGCAGCGTTGCGGACGCCAAGAAGGCCGTCGACGCCGCAGCGGCGGCTTTCCCTTCCTGGGCCGCTATCGGACCCAACGAGCGTCGCACGCTCCTGCTCAAGGCGGCGGAGGTTCTCGCCTCCAAGGCCGCCGAATTCGGCAAGATCGTCGCCGAGGAGACCGGCGCAACGGCGCCCTGGGGCGGCTTTAACGTGATGCTCGCCTCGCAAATGCTGCGCGAAGCGGCTTCGATGACGACGCAGATCACGGGCGAAGTGATCCCTTCCGACAAGCCGGGCACGACGGCCCTCGCTATTCGTCAAGCCTGCGGCGTTGTGCTCGGCATCGCGCCCTGGAACGCCCCGGTCATCCTCGGCGTGCGCGCGATCGCCATGCCGCTCGCTTGCGGCAATACGGTGGTACTAAAGGCCTCCGAGCTTTGCCCGGCGACGCATAGTCTCATCGGCCAGGCGATGCAGGAGGCGGGCCTGCCGAAAGGCGTCGTCAATGTCGTCACCAATGCCCCGGCGGATGCGGCGGCGGTCGTGGACGCGCTCATCGCTCATCCCGCCGTTAAGCGCGTCAATTTCACGGGTTCGACTCGGGTCGGCCGGATCATCGCCGAGACGGCTGGTCGGCATTTGAAGCCTGTACTGCTGGAGCTCGGCGGCAAGGCCCCCCTGGTCGTGCTGGACGACGCCGATCTCGACGCCGCGGTCAACGCCGCCGCGTTCGGCGCCTTCGCGCATCAAGGTCAGATATGCATGTCGACCGAGCGGATCATCGTCGACGAAAAAGTCGCGGACGCTTTCGTCGCGAAATTCGCGGCCAAGGCCTCGAAACTGCCGGCCGGCGATCCGCGCACCCATGTGGTGCTCGGCTCGATGGTCGATCTCGCGCCGGCGGAAAAGATGGACGGTCTCATTTCGGACGCCGTCTCCAAAGGCGCCGTTCTCGCCTGCGGCGGCAAACGTAACGGCACCGTGGTCGAGGCGACGCTGCTCGACAAGGTGACGTCGTCGATGCGCGTTTATGCGGAGGAATCTTTCGGCCCGGTCAAATCGATCATCCGCGCCAAGGACACCGAAGATGCGATCCGCTTGGCCAATGACACGGAATACGGACTCTCCGCCGCGGTTTTCGGCAAGGACATCACCCGCGCCATAGTGGTCGCCAAGCGTATCCATTCCGGCATCTGTCACATCAACGGGCCGACGGTACAGGACGAGGCGCAAATGCCGTTCGGCGGCGTCGGCGCCAGCGGCTACGGCAGGTTCGGCGGCAAGGCGGCGATTGCCGAGTTCACGGATTTACGCTGGATCACGATCGAGGATCCGCACCAGCATTATCCGTTCTGAGGACGCCGCGCGCGTTTCTACCCGCCCGTCACGCTCATGTGGCGGGGGACAGCCGGACGCCGCGTTTGACGGTCGATGATAAAGTCATGGCCTTTCGGCTTGCGGGCGATCGCTGCGCGGATCGCTTCATTGAGCAGATCGTCCGACGCGGAGCGACGCAGCGGCGCCCGTAGGTCAGCCGCGTCCTCTTGGCCAAGGCACATGTACAATGTGCCAGTGCAGGTGACGCGCACGCGATTGCAACCTTCGCAAAAATTATGCGTCAGCGGCGTGATGAAACCGAGCCGGCCGCCTGTCTCTTTTACATCGTAGTACCGCGCCGGTCCGCCGCTCTCGTAAAACGACGGCGCGAGCGTGAAGCTGCGCTCGAAATCAGCCTGCAATTGTGACAAGGGCAGGTATTGATCGACCCTCGCGCCGTCGATTTCGCCGAGCGGCATGACTTCGATGAAAGTCATATCCATGCTGCGGCCATGCGCCCAGCGCGTGAGCGCGACGGCCTCGTCTTCGTTGAGGCCCTTCAGCGCGACTGCGTTGATCTTGATCTTGAGACCCGCCGCTTGCGCGGCCTCGATCCCGGCGAGAACCTTGTCGAGATCGCCCCAGCGGGTGATGGCGCGGAATTTCTTGGGATCTAGCGTATCCAAGGAGACATTGACCCGCCGGACCCCGCACTCGGCGAGTTCGGTCGCATAGCGCTGAAGCTGCGAGCCGTTCGTCGTCAGGGTCAATTCGTCAAGCGCCCCGGAGCTGAGATGACGCGACAGCGAACGAAAGAGGCGCATGATATCGCGCCTCACCAGGGGCTCGCCGCCGGTGATGCGCAGCTTGCGCGTCCCCATCGCGACAAAGGCCGAGCAGAGACGATCCAGTTCCTCGAGCGTGAGAATGTCGCGCTTGGGCAGAAAATTCATGTCTTCCGACATGCAATAGACACAGCGGAAGTCGCAGCGATCCGTCGCCGAGACGCGCAAATAAGTAATTGCCCGGCCGAAGGGGTCGACGAGCGGCGCCGGAGCATGGGTTGGCGCGAGGATTGGCGAATGCGCGTTCACCCAGGTAACTTAGGCGCCTGATCGTGTAAAATAAAGGCGCCGCCCGCAGGCGGCGCCGTTCAAAGATTTGGGAAGTTTCTGAATAGTTTAGCGAAGCACAACCACCGGCGCGCCGACTCTCACGCGGCTATAAAGGTCGGTCACGTCGTCATTGGTCATGCGAATGCAGCCCGATGAGACGGCCTGGCCGATCGTATCGGGCTCGTTCGAGCCATGAATGCGGTAGAGTGTGCCGGCGATATACATGGCGCGCGCGCCCAGCGGATTGTCGATGCCGCCTTCCATATGGCGCGGCAGGTCGGGCCGGCGCTTCAGCATTTGCGGAGGCGGCGTCCAATCCGGCCATTCGCGCTTGTTGGCGATACGGCTGTGACCGGCCCAGGCGAAGCCAGGACGGCCGACGCCGACGCCGTATTTGATCGCCTCATGGCCGGGCAGCACCAGGTAGAGCCGACGTTCGGCGGTGTTCACGACGATCGTGCCCGGCGAATAGGGCCCGTCATAAGAAATCGTCTCGCGCTCGATCGGCGAAACGAGTGGTCGCCCGTCGGTGCTGGCCTGGCCCGGCGGATATAGAAAAATGCTGGTGTCCTGAGCCGCCTGAGCGGCCGTCGCCAAAACAAGGCCCGCGACTGCCCCCGCGGCGAGCATGAGTGTCCGGCGCATAGATAACCCCTCCTTCGACTTGACCGTCGATTCGTCGATCACGATCGAGACGACCTTAAAAAACAAAAGTTTCGAAAAGGTCGATTAAGAACAAGCGAACGCCGCATGCGACGCCTGCAGAATCAGCATTACACCAATATTGCTTGGGACAAACGACGGGCTTGTTCACGCCCTCGCGAGTCCGGCGCTTTGTCGCAAAGAAGTGGCGCCGGCGCCACAGTTTGGGCGAGGCGCGGCGATTGTTCTATCACACGATGTTTTGGGCAATAGAACGCCGATCGGCGTCAACGTCCTCGCCGCGTCCCCGGCGACGACGCGAGCAGCAGCCGCGTGTATTCATGTTGCGGCTCCGCAAAGATGCGCTCGCGCGGGCCGCGCTCCACGACTTTGCCGAGATACATCACAGCCACTTCGTCCGAGATCGTTTCGACGACGGCGAGGTCGTGCGAGATGAAGACGTAAGTCAGGTTCAACCGCGTTTGCAGGTCGGCGAGAAGCTTTAGGACTTGCGCTTGCACCGATACGTCCAAGGCGGAGACCGGTTCGTCCAGCACGATCAATTCAGGGCTCGCGGCGAGCGCCCTGGCGACGCCGATGCGTTGGGACTGGCCGCCAGAGAATTCGTGGGGATAGCGCTCGGCGAATTCGGCGCGCAAGCTGACGAGGCTCATCAGTTCGCTCACGCGTTGGTTTCTCGCGCGCGCCTCCATGCCATGCAGGGCGATGAGCGGCGCTTCGAGAATATGCCGCACGGTCTTGCGCGGGTTGAGCGAGCCGAGCGGGTCTTGGAACACCATCTGCGCTTTGCGGTGCAGCGCCCTTCGGTCGCGTCGCGCCAGATCGGCGACTGAGGCGCCGTCGAGCACAATATCGCCGGCCGTCGGCGCCAGCAGCCCAACCATCATCCGCGCCAGCGTGGACTTGCCGCAGCCGGATTCGCCGACGATCCCTAAAGTCTTGCCGCGCGGCACGGCGAGCGAGACGCCGTCGACAGCGTGCACAAGCGGCCGTCGTTTGCCGAAGAGCGCGCGGCCGCCGCCAAAGATCCGCGTGGTATCGCGTGTCTCGAGAAGCGTCGCGGTCATGCTGCGCTCACCCGTATGCAACGGACGAAACGCTCCTCGCCCACCTCAGCCAGCGCGATGGCGCCGGTCCGGCAGCGCGATTCGGCGAGATCGCAGCGCGGCGCGAAGGCGCATCCGGCGGGCAGGGCGTTGGCGGCGGGCGGCAGGCCTTCGATCGGAAGAATCTGGCGATTCGGCTGACCGAGTTTCGGCACGCAGGCGAGCAGCCTTTGCGTATAAGGATGCATCGGCCTCGCCAGCACGTCTGCGACCTTGCCGCTCTCGACGATGCGCCCGCCATACATCACATGCACATTGTCGCAAACTTCCGCGATGACGCCGAAGTCGTGGCTGATAAAGACGAGCGCCGCGCCACGGGCGCGGCGGAGGTCGTTGAGCAAAGTCAGGACTTGCGCCTGCGTCGTGACATCGAGCGCCGTCGTCGGTTCGTCCGCGATGATCACTTCGGGATCGTTGGCGAGCGCCATGGCGATGCCGATACGCTGGCGCTGGCCGCCGGAAAGTTCATGCGGGTACGAACGGGCCCGGCTTGCTGCATCGGCGATACGTACTGAATCCATGATGCCGATTGCGCGGCGCATGGCCTCGGCCCGGCCCAAACCTTGGTGACGGCGGATGCTCTCCGCGATCTGTTCGCCGACCGGGATCAGAGGATTCAACGTCGTCTGGGGGTCTTGAAAGACATAGGCGATGCGGCCGCCGCGTATTGTCTGCAGGTGCGACAAAGGCGCGCCGACGAGGTCTTCGCCGTGATGCAGGATTTCGCCGCCGACGATGCGGCCAGGCGGCGTCGCCACCAAGCCGGCGATCGAAAGCGCGGTGACGGTCTTGCCTGAACCCGATTCGCCGACGAGGCCAAGGGATTCGCCAGGGCGCACCGCGAAGCTGACGCCGTTCACCGCGAGATAGATTTCGCGACCGATGGCGAAATGGGTTTCGAGCCCTCGCACGGCTATCGGCAAACGTGCCTCTTCGCCGGGCAGGGTCAAAAGCTTCTGGCGCTCACCGCGCGCCGCCGCCGCAGTTTGGGCGCGAACGCGGGCGACGCCGCCGGACTTCAGCTTTGGGTCAAGCGCGTCGCGCAAACCGTCGCCGACGAGATTGACGCCAATCGCCAGAGCGAGAATGACGAGGCCTGGAATGGTCGCGACATGCGGCGCGACCTGAACGAGATTGCGCCCTTCGCCGAGCATCCCGCCGAGGTCGGCTTGAGGCGGCTGCGCGCCAAGGCCGAGAAAACTCAAGCCCGCCGTCTCGAGGATCATCCAGCCGATCGTCGTCGAGACGCCGATGACGATGCCCGGCAGAACGTTTGGCAGAAGTTCGCTCGTGACGATGCGCCAGTCGGAGAGGCCCGAGAGCCGCGCTGCGGCCATAAAGTCGGCATGGACGATCGACAGCGTGCCGCCGCGAACGCCGCGGGCGAAGAAGGGAATGTTGACGATGATGATCGCCAGCATCGCGTTGAAGAGGCCGGGCCCGAGCGCCGCCACGATGGCGAGAGCGAGCAGAAGGTACGGAAAAGCCATCAGCATATCGACGCCGCGCATCAGCAGCGTATCGGCGAGGCCGCCGTAGAAGGCGGCGACGAGGCCGATCATCGAGCCGATCGCCGCCGCCGCCAAAGCCGCCGTCACGCCGACGGCGAGGCTCAGCCTCGTCCCCCAGACTAGGCGTGAAAGGATGTCACGGCCGACTTGATCTGTCCCGAGAATGTGACCTGCGGTGAAGGGCGGGCGCAGGCGGTGCGCAAGGTCGGTGACGGCGGGGTCGGACAGCGGCAGGATTGGCGCGGCGATCGCGACGATGACGATCGCGCCAAGCAGAACGAGGCCGAAACTTGCGACGCGGTTTTGCGTCAGCAGGCGCCACGCCGTCGGCCGACCGCTCTTTGCAGGTTCGACCGCCGCGGAGGCTCCGGTCGCGACGCTCATGCCTGACGTATCCGCGGATCGAGCAGGCTTTGAACGATATCAGCGAGAAGATTGAGCACGACATAGGCCGCCGCGACAATCAACACGCCGCCCTGAACGAGAAGAATGTCGCGCGTCGAGATGGCGCTGACCAGCATGCGGCCGACGCCAGGCCATTGGAACACCGTTTCGATATAGACCGCGCCGCCGAGCACATAGCCGGCTTCGAGGCCGATCACTGGAATGATCCCGACAATCGCGTTGCGAAAGGCGTGACGATAGATCACGCGCCTTTCGCTGAGACCTTTGGCGCGCGCAGTGCGCACATAATCCTGGCGGAGAATTTCGAGCATGGCGCCGCGCGTGAGGCGCACCAAGACGGCGCCGGCGACCGCCGCCAGAACACAGGCCGGCAGGACGAGATGGCGCAAAGTATCGAGAAGACCGCCGCCGCCGAACATCTCCCGCATGCCCCCGACCGGCAGCCAGGCTAGACGCACGCCAAACCAGAAGATCATCAGAATGCCGAGCCAGAAGGACGGCGTCGAAATGCCGATAAGGACGATGATCGTGATGATCTTGTCCTGCCAGGCGTTCTGACGCACCGCGGCGGCGACGCCGAGCAGAACGCCGACGACGCTGGCGAGGACCAGCGCCGTTCCGGCCAAAAGCAGCGTCGGGCCGAGTCGCTCGAGGACTTCGTCGAGCACCGGCTTGTGCAAAATGTACGATCGACCGAGATCGCCGCGCAGGACGTGCGCGATCCAGATCAGATATTGCACGGGCAGGGATTGATCGAGGCCGAGATCGTGACGCACTTGCGCGACATTTTCTGGCGTCGCAAAAGTGCCGAGAATAGCCTTGGCCGGATCGCCGGGAACGAGCGAGATCACCAAAAAGACGATGATGGTGACGCCGAACAGAACCGGCGCCATCATCGCGCAGCGACGCAGAATATAGAGTCCCATGCCGCGGCTCCCGGCGGCCTCCGATCAGACTTTATAAGTCTTATAGAAGCGCGTCGTGAAGGACGGATGCAGTTCAAACCCTTTCACGGCGGCCGAGGACACCGCATTCTGTTTCCAGTTGCAGATGAAAACCCAGGGCGCGTCGTCGTAAAGGAGCTCCTGCATCTGCTTATAGATCGCGGCGCGCTTGGCGGGATCGCTTTCGGCGCGGCCCTGATCGATCAAGGCGTCGACCTTCGGATTCGAATAGCCGCCCGAATTCACCGGCGCGCCGGTGCGCAAGGCGAGGAAGGGATGCATGTCCGGATCCTGGGTCATGAAGGAGAGTTCCGCGATCTCCGCCTTCCCCTCCATGCTTGGGATGATCTTGCCGAGGAACGTGTTCCACTCATAAGTTTCGACCTTCGAGCGAATCCCGACCGCGGCGAGATCAGCTTGAATGGCCGTGCCCATCAGGACCGGCGACAGCATGCCCGACCCGCTTTCCGTGACATAGAAGGTGACGTCGACGCCGTTGGGGTAACCGGCGTCGGCAAGAAGCTGCTTGGCCTTGGCCGGATCGTAGGGATAAGCCTTGAGGTCGTTATCATGCGCCCAACTGAAGGCGGAGGGCGTAACGCCATCGGCGACGGTCGCCGTCTTCTTCAGAATGTCGTTGACCATCGCCTCTTTGTTGATGGCGTAATTCGCGGCTTGGCGCACACGTTTGTCGTCGAAGGGCTTGGCTTTGGTGTTGAGCAGCAGGTACCAGAGATGCGGCCCCTGTTGTTCATAGTATGTGAAATTCGGCGAGGCCGTGAATGTCGCGATATTGTCCGGCGGCACTTCGATGGTGATGTCGGTTCCGCCCGACTGCATCTCGCTGACCCTGGCGTTTTCATCGATGATCGGACGAAAAACGAGTCCCTCGAGCTTGGGCGCGCCGCCCCAATAGTCCTTGTTCGCTTCGAGCACGAAGCGTTGACCGCTCTCCCAAATTGAAAACTTGAACGGACCCGTGCCGCCGCCGTGGCGACTGAAGTCCTTCTCATATTGCTTGACCGCCGCCGGCGAAATGCCGGCCAGCCCGCCGATCGAACTGGCGAGCATTGTCAGGATCGGCGCATAAGGCTCCTTGAGATGCAGGGTGACAGTGTAGGGATCGACGACTTCGGTGTTTTCGATCGGCCCCAGCGTAAACACGAAGGGGAAAGGCCCCGTCTTGTAATAGGGATGGTTCTTGTCGGTGACGCGATCGAAGTTGAACTTCACCGCTTCGGCGTTGAACTCGCCGCCATCGTGAAATTTGACGCCTTTGCGCAGCTTGAACGTATAGGTCTTGGCGTCAGGGCTCGCCGTCCAAGATTCCGCCAAAGCCGGTTCGACATCGAGGCTGCCGTCCTTGTAGCGCAACAGCCCATCGTAGATGTTCACCAACATGCGGAAGTCGCTGATCGTGACGGCTTGCGCCGGATCGAGGGTTTGCAATTCGGCGAGATGGCCGACAACCAGCGCGTTTTTCGGCGTATCCGCCCAAGCCTTGAGGCTTGGCAATTGCATCGCCGGTAAGGTCAACAGGCTCGCCGTCACAATGCGGCGGGTCAAGCGAATGTCTTTCACGATCGCTTCTCCTCTCCTCAGCGGCGCAACGCTCTGCGCCGCCGTACATCGTCTGCACGCGCTGCGTCAGAGCGGCGGGCGGCGGTCCGCGACCGCAAAGACTTGCTCCAAGGCGGCGCCGATTTGGAGGATCGGGCCCTCGTCGAACAAACGACCCCAGAGACAAATTCCATGCGGCACAATGTGCTGCGGGCCGTCGGTCTCATCGCCTTGATCAAGGCGCGCCCGCGCCAAAGACACCTGGCTGCGCGTCGGCGCGCTGCGAAAGCCGCAACGCAAAACCAGGCAAGGATGGCCGGTGAAATTCGTGATGATGAGCATCGGCCCGATCAGGCAGGGGCCGATCATCGCGTCGACGCCGGCAAAGGCGGCGTCCATGTCCCGCATGACGCGGCGCCGTAATCGATCGAGCTGGATATGGTCGATGGCGCTCAAGAACCGGGCCTTGCGGAACGTATTCGGCCAGGCGCCGGGCTCTTGCCAGGTCAGCGTATCGTCGGCGTCGCTCAGCGTCATCTCTTCAAAGGACGCCGCCGCCTCCGCGGTCAGAACGCTCATCAAAGAGCCATAGGGCAGGTCAGGGCGTTCGAGCGGGACAAGCTCCAGACCAAGATTGCGCGCGGCGTCGAGCGCGGCGCGATCGAGATCGTCGATGCCCTCCTCTTCGAAGTCCTTGGGATAGTAGCCGAGACGCAGGCCGTTGATCGGCGCGACGCCCTGAAAGCCAAACGGCGCCGGGATATTGTACGGGTCCGTCGGATCGGCGAAACTGATCGCGTTCAAGACGAGGGCCGTGTCGACGACGCTTCTGCAGATCGGGCCGATTTTATCCAGCGTCCAGCACAATGGCATGGCGCCGGAACGCGGCACGCGGCCGAATGTCGGTCTTAAGCCTGTCGTACCGCAGCGAAGCGAGGGCGCGACGATCGATCCCAACGTTTCCGTGCCGAGACTGAAGGCGACAAGGCCTGCGGCGGTCGCCGAGGCTGAACCGGCGCTCGAGCCGGAGGAGCCTTCTTCGACATTCCACGGATTGGCGGTGCGGCCGCCGTACCAGATGTCGCCATAGGCGAGCGCGCCGACCGTGGTTTTACCAAGCATGACGGCGCCGGCCGCGGCGAGACGTTCGACGACCGCCGCATCCTTGTCCGAAATTCGGTCTTGGTACGGCTCGGCGCCCCAGCCGGTGACAAAGCCGGCCGTATCGAGAATGTCTTTGCAGCCCCATGGGATTCCGTGCAGCGGCCCGAGCCAGACGCCTTTGGCAATCTGTTGATCGGCGGCGCGCGCTTGCGTGAGGGCCAAGTCGGACGTGACGGTGGCGAAACATTTGAGCTTTGGGTTGAAGCGCGCAATGCGATCCAGATAGATTTCCGTCAGACGTGTGGATGTGATCGCGCGCGTCCTGATCCAGGCCGATAGCGAAGCGACCGACGCGTAGGCGATATCCTCTTCATTCGTCGGCAGGAGGGCCGGCGCCGGCTCCATCGGCGCGAAGGGGCCAACGTCGCGCGCCTTCCAATGAGGCAGGCGTGGATCGAAACGGGTCGCTGGCGCAAGATCGGTGGGCAGGCTGTGGGCGCGGCGCTTGCGGGCGAGATCAATCTGCGCTGCAATATTGTCAAGCATCGCCGCCCGTTCGGCGTCGGTATAGGCGACGCCCGCCAGATGCTCGGCGGCGGCAATCGTCTCTACGCTTATCGGGCTTTCGTTCACGGAATTGGCTGCTCGCACGATATGAATGATTGCATGCACAAATCATTCCGTCGAGCACGTCAGGCTTGCATATGCGGGATTGAACGTCTGCGAAGTTGAAATGGGAAAATGCCGAGCTGTAATTTCTCTAGAGGTCAAGCCGCCAAGCAGCTCACCGCGTGAAAAGACGAAAGAACGAACGTCGAGCCAAGCTCGTCGCCAAGGAAGGAATAGGATGATGGAAGCCGAACGTCCGCCGCTGCCGCCGTTCGTCACGGTCGAGGCCGCCGCCAAGAAGGTCCGCCTCGCCGAGGATGCATGGAACACACGCGACCCGGCTCGCGTGGCGCTCGCCTATACGTCCGATAGTCGCTGGCGGAACCGCGTGGAGTTCTTTGAAGGCCGCGAAGCGATCACCGCCTTCCTGACCCGCAAATGGAGCCGCGAGCTTGACTATCGCCTCATCAAGGAGCTGTGGGGATTCCGTGAGAATCGCATCGCGGTCCGTTTCGCCTATGAGTGGCGTGACGACAGCGGCAATTGGTTCCGCTCTTATGGCAACGAACTGTGGGAGTTCGACGAAAAAGGCCTCATGCGCCGGCGCATCGCCAGCATCAACGACGCCCCGATCCAAGAAAGCGACCGCAAGTATCGCTGGCCTTTGGGACGGCGGCCGGACGATCATCCGTCGCTGAGTGAACTTGGGCTGTGAGCGCGGTCGCGCTTATTATGGTGGGCGCGACAGGGATTGAACCTGTGACCCCTCCGTGTGAAGGGAGAACGAACCATAACTATTTCAATCGATTACGCGTCAATCGCCCCTCTTTCCACGGATTTTCCCAACGACCGGCAACAAGTCAGCCTTCCGCGCTTCCTCGCTCTGCACGGCGTGCTCATACACGGCGGCGGCCTGCAGGCGCACTGGGCACAATGGTCTCTGTCCTAGAGGAAGGAGTCTCAAGCCCAACCGCTCTATCAAAAGTGACCCAAGTGACCTCGTAGCCTTTAGCGGCTACGCTGCCACTGAAAAGTTTGTGAAATCCGAGGTTGGGGCGAGCCAGGGCGTAATACCTTTCGAGTTGGGTCGCGCGGCCCGCCGCCACCCAAGAACCGTCATGACATCCGCGATCTCGCGACGATCTGTCGTCCTAATGTGAGTTTCAGTTTCAAGCCCGAGAGCTATCGCGACCTTCTGCATGGCATCTTTCGGTTGACCGTCGAATGTCATGCCGTTGATCACTGTCTTGATCGTCACGCCTCGATTGAGAAAGTCGCGAACCACCTCGCAGACATCGGCATAGTTACGCCCGAGGCGGTCCAGCCACGGAGAATCGGCGTGGCGGCCTCTCAATGCTCGCGCACAGCTTTCGCGGTTTCAGCCTTGTCCTCGCCCATTAGACGGGAGGAGCCCACTACGTCGGCGGCTAGGATTGCAGCGAGACGTCGAGACTCGATCATGGTTCTACGCCGTTGGTCGAGGTCATGGCAAAGCTCGGTATGAATTTAAACAGTTACTCTTCGGGCACGCCCGCGGCGCGCATTCCCTGATACATGCGATCTCGCTGCCTCAAGTAGTTAGGGTCATCACTGTTCCGGCCGGCTCTAAAACGAGCAATCGTGAAAGTCGGGTCTAGCGACAGCCCCACAGAAACCTCGGATCGGGCCTCTTCCAGTCGACCGAGGTTGACGAGCGCAATCGCCAAATAAAAACGCGAAAGCGAATATCGTCCGTTTCCATGTATTGATCTGGTGATCCACGTGACGGCAGCTTCGTATTCTTGAATATGAACCTTCGAGTGCCCTACAACAGCCAGCCACAACCAAGTTCTGGTATCCCTCGGACTCAAACGGAGAGCGCGATGAATATGAGCCTCCATGTCCTCCGCGCGCCCGACAAATATCTTGCCTAGTCCAATCAAGAAATGAGCGTCTGCCAGATTGGGGTCTAACTGCAAAGCGAGTTCCAGCCTTGCGATCCCCCGCGCGGCTTGTTTATTGTAAATTTCGCAGGAGGCTAGGGTAGCCTGAGCCGGCGCGTATTCCGCTGCGACGGCGACTGCCCTTGATGCCGAAGAAAGCCCTCTAGCCAAATGGTGAGCGCGGTTCTCAGAATAAAGATAGTTCCCAACTTTGAGCATTTCGGCGCCTGCGGTTCCGACGAGCGCCGCGACGTTTTCGGGATCGAGGACAAGCGCTTTCTCATAACATCCAAGAGCCAAATCCAAATATTCCAAATTCGCGCCTTTGTTGTGCCACGCCCTTCCGCGAAAATAGAAGTCCATCGAGTCGGGGTTCGATAATCGTTCCGCGCGTTTAGCCTCCGCGTCAGCAAGTTGAGCGTCCAGGGAATTTGCGAGCCGCGATACTATCTCGTCTTGCATTTCGAAAAGATCAGAAATCGATTTGTCGAAACGATCGGCCCAGAGATGCTTGCCAGTGTCTGCCTCGATAAGCTGAACATTTATCCGCATCCGATCACTGCCACGTTGGACGCTTCCTTCGAGGACATAGCGAACGTTCAGTTCTCTCCCGACCTGCTTCGCATCAATAGCCTTTCCTTTGTAGGTAAAGGCGGTATTTCGCGCGATAACGAACGAGCCAGAAATTCTCGATAGGTCAGTGGTCAGACTTTCCGTTATTCCATCCGCAAAATAGTCCTGGCTCGCGTTTCCACCAAGATGGACGAAAGGCAATACGACGATTGAGAGACGCGGCGGCGCGGATGGTTGTTGCGCTACAATCGAAGTCCGCTTTTCGATGGGCATCTGGCTAATTTCGAGTGAATAGATTCTTGTTGGCTCGGCAATGTTTTTTAGTCGAGTAGGTCCTAGATCGTTGAACTTGATGTCTAGTCGCGTCTTTACTTGTCGATAGGCGTCCTCGGATAGGCAGACCCCGCCGGGTTCGGCGACACCTTCGAGTCTCGCGGCAATATTGACGCCGTCGCCCATCAGATCGCCATCGGCCTCTTCGACTACCTCGCCGACATGGATGCCGATGCGTAATACGATTCGGCGCTCTTTGTGCAGACCGGCATTGCGTTCGGCCATACCGCTCTGGACCTCGATGGCGCACCTCACCGCGTCAACGACGCTACGGAATTCGATGATCGCGCCGTCGCCGGTGCGCTTGACGACACGGCCGTGATGGACGGAAACGGTCGGGTCGATCAGGTCGCTGCGAAGGCTTCGCAGGCGGGCTAGGATGCGGTCCTCATCTGAGCCAGCAAGCCGGGAGTAGCCGACCACGTCAGCCACCAAGATCGCCGCCAGTTTCCGGGTCTCGCTCATGGCTTGTCCCTGCCGATCGAAAGGTAGCACGAACATGGCTGCGGCGCGTGCGTCTCTTTTTTTGAGCGGGCTTCCTGCGGGAGGCGTGCTGGTTCGACACGCATGGAACAAGCCGTTCTGGTTAGACGGCGAATGTGAAATCGCCCGCAGAGTCAGGGTGATACGGGCATCTTCGCGAAAACCAATCGCCGCTAAGTTGTTTAGCGATGGCCGGAGACGCGGGGCCTATTGCCTCAAACCTGGTCTGTAAGTCGTCTCAGAGAGCGTAGCTGCTACCTAGTTGGCCCCACTTGCAAAGAACATTCAGGGCACAAAGTCCACGGCATTTCCACGGATCGATCCGTCAGGTTCGCGCATCCACTCGCAAGCACCAGTCCAGCTCACCCCAACGACTTTGAGTTTTGCCGGGCCCTGTATTTCGCGGAGATGGAGAAAATTATTCGCCAACTCGGTTTGGACATGGAGCGGCAGCGCGAGAGTTTTGCGCGTCAGTGGCGTGTCGCGGACGTTCGTATCATCATGCTCGTGGGCGAAGATATTGGTTGGTTACAGACGGCTGACAGATGATGCTATTTTCCTCGGCCAGCTCTATCTTTCCGAACGCTTTCAGCGACGGGGTATCGGAAGTCGGGTTCTGCTGATGCTCATTGACGAGGCGGAACGGGCTCAAAAGGCCCTCGCCCTTGACGTCGTTAAAGTCAATCCCGCTCGTGGCGTCTATGAGCGGCTGGGCTTCGCCGTCATTCATGACGAGGGCGAACACAAGGTCCACATGCGTCGCGAGTTGGGCCGCCCAGATTAACCCATTCGTCGCCATAAGCCCTCGGGCCTGCCTGCGCCGGCGATTGTTATAATGGTACCAGGCGACTTCATCCGACGCGACCTACGCCGCAAAAACGGCGGCCTGATCGGTGGACAGCATCGCGTATTGTGCGGAAGACCACCATTCACCCCGCGCTTGCACGCAGTCTCTGAACACGCCTTCCTCCTGCATGCCGAGCTTGATCATGACCCGACGCGACGCCGTGTTCTCGACCCGACATTGAGCATAGACGCGATGAAGCTTTACCGGACCGAACGCAAATCGCAGGAGCGCCCGCCCTGTCTCGGTCGCAAATCCATTACCGGCATGTCGCGCTGCAACGCCATAGCCGATTTCGGCCTGACGAGAAGCCACGCTACGAATGCGCAGGCCGCAACTGCCAATGAACTCTTCGGAATGCTTATCAATGACCGAGAAATAATAGTCTTTCCTCGGGTCTTGCGATTGACTGCCGACAAATTCACCCACGAGGCGGCCAACAATGTCCGGCGTCTGGGGCTCAATCGGTATGTCTCGCCAATAATATTCAGGCGTCATGTAATCGATATAATCAGCCAAATCGGACGCTTCGACATCACGTAGAAAAAGTCGGTCAGTCTCAATCTTGATCGGCATCAACGCGCTCGCGTGCGATACGCCTATCATTTCACATCAATAGTGCCAGCGAAACCGATCCTGGTTGCGCATTCTGCCGATAGCGGCGAGATCGAATGTCGCGAGCACGAGCCGCTCTGATGCGTTGGCCGTGGCGATGATGCGGCCGCTAGCGTCGGTGGCGAACGAGTGTCCGCCGCAACGCGGCGAGGGGTAATTGGCGACGGCGATCCCCATAACGGTCTCGAAAGCGCGACCGCGCGTCTGCGCGATGCGCACGTCGCCGATTGCGCGATCCGTGGCGAGATCACAGCAGTTCGGCACGAGTGCGATCTCGGCTCCTTGGCGCGACAGCGAGCGGGCAGCCTCCGGGTATTCGCGGTCCATGCATATCAT
>JASLHV010000318.1 GCA_030153205.1 Roseiarcus sp.
GGCAGCACGCTGCGCCCGTCGATTTCGATCTGCCGCCCTCGCATCGCCGCGAGCTTGGCCGATGGTCCGACGACCGCCCGCAGCGCGCTCGCCCCGAGCGTGACGACCAGCGGGGAGCGGACCAAAGCAAGCTCGCGATCGAGCCACCAGCGGCAGTGATCGATTTCGCGGTTGCTCGGCGTCTTGTGAATGCGTCGCTTGCCTCGCGGTTCAAATTTGAAATGCTTGACCGCGTTCGTGAAGTAGCATTCCGTCTCAGCAAAGCCAGCCTCGCGCAAGGCGGCGCGCAGCAGCGCGCCTGCTGGACCGACAAAGGGACGGCCCTGCAGATCTTCGATATCTCCTGGCTGTTCGCCAACGAAAATCGCGCGCGCCCGAATCGGGCCTTCGCCGAATACGAGTTGCGTGGCGCAGTCGCCGAGAGAGCAGAGGCGGCACGTTTTGGCCTCGCGCAATAGCGCGTCATAGGCGTCGATCGGCGGCTGCGGCGTCCGCTTCTCGGCAAAACGGGCGGCGACGCGCAGCGCCGATGCTTCCACCGCCGACGGCGGCGCCGCAATCATACGCGTCTCGCGAAGACGCGCCTGCGCCGACATTGCCGCGATCTGACGCGTTTCCGGGAGATTGGTCCAGTATTTCTTCGGCATCTCCTTGAGCATCGCTTTTGTCTTCAGTCGCGCGGGGTTGAAGATCGAGCGGTAATAGACATCCCAGGCCTCGGCGAAATCGTCCGGCGCGGGGGCGTCCTCGCGCCGCGCGCCCGGACCAAAATGCAATTCGCCGTCCCAGCACATCGAAACGCGCGGCGTCAGAATCGCAAACCTCATGGAGGCGAACCGATCGACGAAAAAGGGCGCCGCGAGCTCTTCAATGAAATGCGCCGGTTCGAACCAAGCGACATATCGCGCCCCGTCGGGCGTGCTGATCTCGCGAAAGCGCACAAAGGCCGTCATTTTGTGCCGGTCTCGCCGTACCGCCCGCTCCATGTCCCCCAGTCGCCGCACCAGCGGGTCGCTTGCGATCTCGAGAAGTTTCGGCGTTTTCTGGAGGCGTAACAAAGCAGTGTAGAGGAGGTCGTAGCGGGTGGGCTCCCGGTGGCGGCAAACCAGTTCCGCTATGGCGAGAAAGCGAGCTGGAACGGTGAGTGAGGCGACGCCGCCTTCCAATGGTACAGGAGCGCACCGCTCTTCGAAAAGATCGCCGTCCGATTCCACCTTCGTCATGAAACGGATCGCGCCAGGATCCAGCATCTCCGCCGCCGCGGCCCGCGCCGCGGTACGGAAACCTTGCAGATCGATCTCGCTTGCTAGCCGAACAACTTTCACGCCGCCCCCGTGAGATCAAGCGAAGAGGTCGAGCTGGCGCGGGCTCGATTTGACGAGCCTTCTTTCCAGCGCGGCGGAGTCGATAAGGGCGCTCGGCCGCCAATCTGGCGTGACGACGAACGGGCGCACCGCATCGAGCGACCGCACCAGGCGCGCGAGATCGTCCAGCCGCAGCGTGACATGCCGGCGCGCTTCAAGAATGCGCCTGACGACGCGCTCTCCAATGCCTGGGACACGCAGGAGCTTCTCACGGGGGGCGCGATTGACATCGACCGGGAAAAGCGCCCGGTTGCGCAACGCCCATGCGAGCTTGGGATCACGGTCAAGATCGAGCATGCCGTCGTCCTTGCCGTCCACGATCTCTTCCGGCGCAAAACCGTAGAAACGCATGAGCCAATCAGCCTGATACAGCCGATGCTCGCGCATCAGCGGCGGACGGCGAGAGGGCAAACTATGCGAGGCGTGAGGAATAGGGCTGAAGGCGGAATAATAGACGCGGCGGAGGCCATATGACGCGTACATGGAAGCCGAGCGCGCGATAATGTCGGCGTCGCGCGCATCGTCAGCGCCGACAATCATTTGCGTGCTCTGGCCGGCCGGCGCGAAACGCGGCGCGCGCGGTGTTTTCTTCTTTTCTTCTTTCGCTTCGTCGAGACGAAGGCGCAGACCGCCCATCGCCTTGCGAATGATACGGGCGTCCTTCTGCGGAGCTAGACGTACGAGCGTTTCATCCAGCGGGAGTTCGACATTGACCGAGAGGCGGTCGGCCGCGCGCCCGGCGCGCTCAATGAGTTCCGCCGATGCGCCGGGAATCGCTTTGAGATGAATATAGCCTCGGAAATCGTGATCGCGCCGAAGCGTCTCCGCGACCCGGACCATTTCCTCCATCGTGTGATCTTCAGACTTTGCAATCCCCGACGAAAGGAACAGGCCCTCGATCATGTTGCGGCGATAGAAGCCGAGGGTGAGCGAGACAATTTCTTCAACCTTGAACCTGGCGCGCGGCGTGTCGCTCGACAAGCGATTGACGCAGTAAGCGCAGTCGTAGACGCAGAAATTCGTCAGCAGAACCTTGAGGAGGGATATGCAGCGCCCGTCGGGCGTATAGGCATGGCAAATCCCCGAGCCCGTCGTCGAGCCGATGCCCTTGCCATCGCGGGAATTCCTGCCGCCTGCGCCGGAAGAGGCGCAGGAAGCGTCATATTTCGCGGCGTCGGCGAGAATTTCCAATTTGCGGCGCAGACTTGAGCCGATCGTATTTGTGTTCATGTTATGTTCTATCATCTTCCCCGCCTGGCGCCAAGTCCTCTGAAGGCTTCGATGAAAAAGGGCGCGTTGCCGGCGAGCAATCGCTTTCCGGCTGAGTTAACGAACCTGGTTGCGTGGCGATGAACCTTGCGGGTCGGCTCAGGCGACCCCAGCCTCGGACGACGCTGAAGACTGATCCTGTAAAGCCATGATGAGCGCCGCGACGAGGCGCGAAATTTCGTCGGGATTCTCCGGCTTGAGCGATACGTTCTCGCGCCTCAGCTTAGGCTCCGGGGCGAGAGGAGCCTTTTGGCGTCGCAACTCCTCGATGACTTCTCGGCTTATCACGTTGGACATTGTTCGCGCTCCGATTTTTATCGCCATCTTTGGCGGGCGTGGTTTTGGGAAATCTTAATGCCGGCGGTTGATCTGCGGGCACGGTTGCCGCGGGGTAAAATGGATCGGTGACTTTTGCGGGGACCGTAAACCTCCGGCGGTCAAATCACCGCGCGGATGTCGCCGGCCCGGGCGGCGTCGCGCGCATCTCCTTTAGGAACAAATAGGCGCGCGTTTGGTTCGGCCCCTCGAGCGAACAGGAGCCGACTCATGCAAAATCGAGGATCGCTTTGGTCGCATTTGACGCAAGCCGAACGGCATATTGCGGAGGGTTTTAACCACTTGCGGATTCAGCGCAGGATCGTCGCCGACCTCGAGCGCGGCGGGCATGAAAAACCGCTCGCAATGGCGCGTAAGATTCTTCACCAATTCGAGAGAATTCAGGAGGAACGCCTTTCCGACCGGGATCGCGCCGTTGACGAGCTGAGGAGCCGGTCCGGAACTTGCCCGCCGTCGGCACGTTCAGGTCTGCCGACCGAGAGTCGATCGCCCAGAACAGGAACGCCAGGATGCCGATAAAGCAGCCGGCCACGATGCCGACCGAACTGCCCGATGATAGGAAGCAACTGGAAAAGGACCGTCCGTCGCCGACCGACAAAGGCTTGACGCAGAACGAAGCCGATATCGTCCTTCGCGAGAAGCGCGAGAGGGTAGAGCGCGCCGCCCGTGAGCGGGACGATCCGGCGTCCGAATTTTCTTCCCCCGATCTCGGCTTCTTCGACCCTGATTTCAGGAGCTCGTAAGAACGTACGTAAATTCGATGGAGTTCCGTCATGTCGACAGACAGACCCGACGACAAGAGGCCGGCGGATGAGGGCGCAGGCGAAACGCTTCAGCCTGAGAAGCGCAAGGACATGGGACCGCCCGACCCGGCGGCAAGCTTTTCGCGCGAAGCCGTGCCCTCGGTCAATGTCGTCAAACCGTCGCCCAGTTTGAAGAAGAAACTCAACGACCTCCCGAATGCCGCCGACGATCCCAAGCGCAACGACATTCCGCCAGAATTAAAAATCTAAACTGCGACTGTCGAAAGCCACGGCTCGCGCGAAGAACATGGCGATCATCAATGCGATCGTCCATGAGGCGACGGCGTTTTGGGACGTCAGCTATGCGGCGACCGCGCGGGAGGTCAGGCGAAGAGGATGGGCGCGGCTTTTTGGAGATGATACCGCTCATGGCGTCCCTCATTATGCGCAACGCTGTCCTCAACAGGTCCCCCCGATCCCCCCGGCGAGAACGATCTATTTTGTTGGATCTTTCGGACTCCATAGAATGGTCTCGGCGTCCTTTTCATAGGCCATGCCCTTGGGGTACGAGATCGCCTCCATTTGAAGGCCCCAAGGCGCTTTGAAGTAGACGATCGTCTGGCCAGCCGCCGGACCTTCGGTGACCGGGATCGGGCCAAAAAGGGTCCAGACTCCCTTGGAGCGCAGATAGGAATCGGCGGCTTTGATATCATCGACATAGAAAGCGATATGATAACCGCCTATGTCGCTATTCTTCGGCTGCACCACCTGTTGATCCGGCGACTGATAGCTGAAAAGTTCAATGTTCGAGCCGACGCCGCAGCGAACCATCGTAATCTGCGTGATGACCGCGCGAGGATTGACGTCCAACGCGTCCTTCATGAAAGTGCCCTTCGAATCTGAGAAGGGCCCGAAGGACATCGCCTTCTTGCAACCGAGCACGTCGACGAAGAACTTCACCGCTTGGTCCATGTCCGGCACGGTAATTCCGGTGTGATCGTGACCGCGCATTCCGGGCAGGCCGTCCGCCGCGGCTGGCGTGACAAAGATCATCGACGCCGCCAGCGCGAATGACGCGAAGCAAAGAACACCGTTGCGCATAGTTCCTCTCCCTCTCATTATACGGCGAGATCGCCGCATGCTCACGCTGCGACATCCGCAGCGGTGGTCCGTCGAAGCCAATCGGGGTCGATGCGTGGGAGCGGAATGGCGTCCATGAGCGCGCGGGTATACTCATGTTTCGGCCCCGCGAAGATGTCCGCACAGGCGCCTTCCTCGACGACCCGCCCCGAGCGCAGCACATAGACCCGATCGCATATGGCGCGGATGACCGACAAATCGTGGCTAATGAAAGCCATGGCCAAACCAAGATCGCGAGAAAGGTCCTTCAGAAGATTGAGCGCGAGAGCCTGGGTCGAGACGTCGAGGCCCGAGACGATCTCGTCGGCGAGTACGAAGTCAGGCGCTAGAAGCGCGACACGCGCGATACCGATGCGTTGCCGCTGTCCTCCTGAGAGTTCATGCGGATAACGGTCGAGACACATATGCGGCAGGCTGAAGCGCGTGAAAATCGCGCGCGCCTTGCTTTCGGCGTCAGCATGATTTTTCGCGACGCCGTGAAAAAGCATCGGCTCGACGATGATACGGCGGATCATGTGCCGCGGATTGAGTGACGCCATTGGATCTTGGAAGATGAGTTGCATGCGCCTTCGCAGCGGCCGCATCCTCCCTTCCGATAGGCGCGTAATGTCTTGGCCGGCGAAAGCGATGGAGCCAGAGGCGACATCCACCAGCCGCAAGAGCGCGCGGCCGAGCGTCGTCTTACCCGAGCCGCTCTCGCCCACGATGCCGACGGTTTCGCCGCGTCTCACGCTTATACTGACGCCGTGGAGCACTCTTACGGGTTGCGACGCGCGTCCTAGCCACCGACGCTTCCCGCCGAAGGCCACCTCGATGTCGCGCGCTA
>JASLHV010000320.1 GCA_030153205.1 Roseiarcus sp.
CCTCGCGCGGCATCGATAGCTTGCGCGCGCAAAGATCGACCAGACGCTCCAGCACATAGGCCGCTTCCGGCCGCCCCGCGCCGCGATAGGCGTCAACCGGCGTCGTGTGCGTATAGATACCGCGGACACGCGCATGAAGCATGGGAATGTCGTACGAACCCGTCGCCATCGACGCGCCGAGGTACGGAATATAGGGTCCGAACTGCGAGAGATAAGCGCCGAGATTGCCGAGAATATCGACGCGGAGCGCGAGGAACCGGCCGTCCTTGTCGAGGGCCATTTCCGCAGTCGTCAGATTGTCCCGCCCCTGGGCGTCGCCGGTGAAATGTTCCGAGCGATCGCCGACCCATCGGACTGGTCGCCCGAGTCGCTTGGCTGCTTCCAACACCAATGGATATTCGCGATGCATGATGCTTTTGGTGCCAAAGCCGCCGCCGACGTCATTGGTGACAAGACGCAGCGATTCTGCCGGCACCTTCAGAATCTCGTTGGCGATGGAGTCGCGAAAGCCATGCACGCCCTGGCTGCCGACCGTCAACAAATAGCGTTGCGCTTTCGAGTCGTACTCGCCGATCGCGCCGCGGGTCTCCATGTAATTGGCGATGACGCGGTTGTTGACCACTTTGATACTGACCACATGCGTCGCGTTGGCGAAGACTTCCGCCGTCTTCTCGGGATCGCCGATATGCGTATCGTAAGCGGTGTTCTTCGGCGCGCCGTCGAAAAGTTGTGGCGCGCCCTCCGTGATCGCCGCCTCCATGTCGACGACCGCCTCGAGCGGCTCCCAATCGACGCCGATCGCTTCGGCGCCGTCGCGCGCCTGATTTTCACTTTCCGCAACGACCATCGCGACAATGTCGCCGACATGGAAGGTCTCGCCATCCGCCATGACTGGACAGGGTTTAAGCGGCGTCTGCGATTTGTCGGAGTTGGGTAGAGGCGCAAGGCATGGAAGACCGCCCAGCGTTGCGACATCAGCCAGCGTGTAAACCGCCTTCACCCCGGCGGCGGCGCGCGCCGCCTCGATATCGGTGAACGAGAAGCGGGCATGTGCATGCGGGCTACGCAAAAAGACCGCGTGGAGCGTTCCTTCCGGCCAGTAGTCAGAGGTATAGACGCCGCGCCCCGTGACCAATCGCGGATCCTCAACACGCTTGACGGCCTGTCCGACACCAAATTTCATCGGTTTCATCAGGTCTTCCTCATCAAAAAGGGCTGGGAGGCGGCTGCGGCGGCCGTCGCTCGCGAGAGCTCTCACTTTAGCATGTCAGTGACAAGAGACCAGCGCGTCCGACGCTGGCGCGGTCTTCACAATGCGCAAAGCCCTTTTCGCCGCGCCCTCGCCACAGCGCAGCCTTGGTTGGTCAACGATTCCTTAATCGGATTTAGCGATATTGAAGCACTTGATTAACCAGTTGGATCGCCGTCATGCAGGAGCCGTCTGAAGGTTCGCTCGAAACAAGCGCTTCGCCGAGCGACGCGTCGGCGAAGTCAGGGGCCAGCCCCACGCCTAGCGCTGGGGAGGCCGCAATCGTAATAGCGGGCCAGACGGGCGCCTCGGAGCCGCCTAAGCCGATCGAAGCCACGGCGCCGGCGGTTGAGCCGGCAGGGTCCGAAAAGCCAGCCACGAATGAAGCGCCGGCGGTCGAGCTCCAGCGCGTCGCCCTCATTCCATTCGTCGCCCCCAACGCCAAATCCTCTCGTCGCGGCCCGATTGGCCGCATCGCGACCGATCGACGCTTGCTCGCCGGCTCAGCCGCCGCCTGCCTGGCGCTGGTCGTTGCGGTCGCCGGTGCGGCAACCTTCACTCAGGCCACCAAATCTGAGCACGAATCGCAAAACCTCGCCCAGGCCGTGAGCGCGCTCGCGACGCGGCTTGATTTGATCGACGCGGCGCGACCGAAGGAAGAGGCTGCGGAGATCCGCAAAGTGGTCAGCGAAGCGCGCGGCGGTCTCGCCACCTCGCGCGACGTCGCCACGACAATTACCCAGTTGAACGCTCGTCTCGATCGGCTGGAGCGCGAGCAGGAAGCCCGGCTCGAGAAACTCGGCGAGCGCGTCGATCACGACGCTGCCGCCCGCAGCACCGAAACCCAAGCCCGCAGCGCTGATCTAACGGCGCGTATCGAAAAGCTCGAGAAAGCGGATCTCGGCGGACGCATCGATAAGATCGAGAAAGCCGATCTCGCCGCGCGTTTGGATAAGATCGAAAAGAAAGCGGCGGCGCAGACGGCTGCTGTGACGCCGCCGACCCCGCCGCAGAAGGAGACGTCGATCGTCGCCGCCGCTGCGCCAGGCGTCTCGAATGACGTCACCGGTTCGATCGAGAAGCCGCATTCCACGGCGCCGATTCGAGGCTGGTTCTTGACGGAAATGCGTAGCGGCTCCGCCATCGTCGAAAACCGGCAGGGCCTGCATGAAGTCGCCCCGGGCGATGTGCTGCCCGGCGCTGGCAAAGTCGAGCGTTTCGAGAAACGCGGCCGAGACTGGGTCGTCGTGACGGACGCGGGCGTGATCGTTCAAGCCTCAGCCCAAAACTACGCGCCGCGTGTCGTTGCGCGGCCGCCAATGTATAATCCCTACGGCTATGGCCCGGGCGGTGGCTACGGCGGCTATGATGAGGATTAGGCGCGCGCGCCGCGTAGGCGAAACCCAAGCACGCCAAGGGCCGCCAGCAGCGCCACGGCATAAGCGCCGGCGCCGACGCTCGTAAGGATCGCCAACAAAGTCTCATTGCGCCAGTGCGGAAGGCTGTCAGAAAAGAGCCGCGCCATCGGCAGACTAAGCGACAGGGCGAGAGCCAAGACGCCACTGGCGCAAAACGTCGCGGCGGCGACTTCCGCAAGATGCATGTCGGGGCGCATCGAGCCGCGGCGCAGCGCGAGCAGCGAAAGGCCGCCAAGATTGAGCCAGGCGCCAATCGCCGTCGCCAGCGCCAAGCCCGCCGCGCCGAACGGTTGATAGAAGGCGAGTTTGAGGATGACGTTGACGCCGATGGCGCCGAGCGCGACGAACATTGGCGTCATTGTATCGCCGCGCGACTGAAAGCTTGCGACCGCTGAACGGATCAGCACGATCGGCGGCAAGCCGACGCCATAGGCGGCAAGGACAGAAGCCGCCCTGATCGCCGCCTCCTCTGTAAAAGCGCCGCGAACGAAAGCGCCGCGAACGATCGGCTCGGGAATCAAGAGAAAAACGACAAAAAACGGCGCCGAGAGAGCGAGGCTCAACGCCATGGTCCGGTTCTGCGCCCGCGCGGCCCCGGCTTCGTCGCCGCTCGCCAGCCGGCGGCTCATCTGGGGCAATAGTACGGTGCCCGCGGCGATGCCGACCACCCCGATCGGGAGTTGGTAGAGACGATCGGCGTAGTAGATCGAAGAGAGGGCGCCGGTCGGCAGCATCGAAGCGATAATCGTGTCGGCAAGAATCGCAATTTGCACACCGGCTGAACCGATCACGGCGGGCCCAAGCGCCCTGAAGAACCGCCGAATGTCGGCGTTTAGCCGCGGCGCCGCGAAACGCTCCAAGAGACCGTGACGACGCGCATCGAGCATGAGCAAAGCGAGTTGCAGCACGCCGGAGACCACAACGCCCCAACTGGCCGCTTCGCCGGCGTTAGGAAACAAAAACGCCAAAGCCAGAAAAAGGATCATCGTCAGATTGAGAAGAACCGGCGCAAAAGCCGCCGAAGCGAAGCGCCCATGCGCGTTCAAAGTGCCCGAATGCAATGTGACGAGCGTGACGAAGAGGAGGTACGGAAAGGTAATCCGCGTCATATGGACAGCGAGCGCGAATTTTTCCGGATCCGATTCGAATCCCGGCGCAAGCAACCGAACCAAAACCGGGGTGAACGCCATGGCCACGATGAGAAGAACGATCTGGGAGGCGAAAAGGAGGGTGAAAATCTGACTCGCGAAATGCTTGGCCTCGCCGTCGCCCTCGGTTTCGAGAACGCGAGAGTACGAAGGAACATAGGCCGTATTAAAGGCGCCTTCGCCGAAAATCGCGCGAAAATAGTTCGGCAAGCGGAACGCGACGACGAAAGCGTCGTTGACAGCGCCGGCGCCAAGCAGCGCGCCGAGCAGCAAATCCCGAGCAAATCCCGTGAGGCGCGAGAGAAGCGTAAAGCCGCCGACCGAAAGGAAACTGCGCAACATTATCAGCCCCGGGCCGCCCGCGACGCGCCGAAGGCATCCGGCGGCGGGACGTCGCCTCTAGTCAATCGGTTGAACGAAACTCTCAAGCACCATTTTGCGGCCGGCTTTGTCGAAATCGACGGTCAGCTTGGCGCCATCCACGGCGGCGACAGAGCCAGGCCCGAATTTGAGATGAAAGACTCGCGCGCCTTTGGCGAACCGCGACTCTACCGCCGATTGCGCGACGAGACGTCCTTCGATCGTCACCGGACCCCGCGACGCCGCAGCCGCGCCCGGCGCATGAGCGCGCGCCTGCGCGCGTCGCCAGCCTGGCGTCTCATAGCCTGCGGAAAACGTCTCGACGCGATCGAACCGTGAAACGGGATGGCGGCTGTAAGCGCCGCCATTGGCGTCTACGACTTCGACATGCGCTGGCGGGAGCTCGTCGACAAAACGCGAAGGCTGCGCCGTCTGCCAAAGACCCCGGATGCGCCGATTGGCGGCGAAATAGATTTTCACCTGCTTCCGCGCGCGCGTCAGTCCAACATAGGCGAGGCGACGTTCCTCCTCCAGACCGGCGCGTCCGTTCTCATCGAGCGAACGCTGGTGCGGGAAAAGCCCTTCTTCCCAGCCGGGGAGGAATACGACGTCGAACTCGAGCCCCTTCGCAGCGTGAAGCGTCATAATAGATACGCGTTCGCCGCCTTCGTCGCTTTCGATGTCGAGGACGAGAGCGACATGTTCGAGGAAGGCTGCGAGCGAAGGGAATTCCTCCATCGAACGCGTCAGCTCTTTCAAATTCTCGAGCCGACCTGCGGCGTCGGCGGTTCGTTCCGCCTTCCACATATCGATATAACCGCTCTCCTCGAGAATGATCTGGGCAAGTTCTTCCTGCGGCTTGGTCTCGATCATCGCCGACCAGCGGTCGAATGATTGGATGAGATCGCGCAAGAGCTGTCGCGGCCGCGGCTTCAACTCCTCCGATTCGATCATCACGCGCGCAGCGCGCGTCAGCGAAACGCCGGCTCTTCGCGCATATTCGTGCAGAAGCGTCAGCGTCGCTTCGCCGAGGCCGCGACGCGGCGTATTGAAGATGCGTTCGAACGCCAAATCGTCGTCGGGTTGGGCGACACAGCGCAGGTAGGCGAGCGCGTCGCGAATTTCCTGTCGCTCATAGAAGCGCGGGCCGCCGATCACTTTATACGGCAAGCCAAGCGTAATGAAACGCTCTTCGAATTCTCGCATCTGAAAGGATGCGCGCACCAGAATTGCGACGTCGTTGAGAGATTGCCCCCGCCGTTGCAACGCTTCGATCTCATCGCCGACGACGCGCGCTTCTTCTTGGCTGTCTTCGAGACAGGCGACCGTCGGTTTGTCGCCGTCCTCGGCATTGGTGAACAGCGTCTTGCCGAGGCGGCCCTTGTTATGGGCGATGAGATGCGAGGCGACGGCGAGGATGTGGCCAGTCGAACGGTAGTTACGTTCGAGCCGGATCACTTTCGCGCCGGGAAAGTCCTTCTCGAACCGCAAGATGTTATCGACATCGGCGCCGCGCCAGCCATAGATCGATTGATCGTCGTCGCCGACACAGCAGAGATTGCGCCGTGCTTGCGCCAGCAGGCGCAGCCAAAGGTACTGAACGACGTTGGTATCCTGATATTCGTCGACCAGGATGTACCGGAATCGGTCCTGATATTGTTGGAGGATTTCGGCCCGCTCGCGGAAAAGCCTCAGTCCCTCGAGCAGCAAGTCGCCGAAGTCGGCGGCATTGAGGATTTTCATCCGCGCTTGATAGATCGCATAGAGCGCCGCGCCGCGACCATTGGCGAAACCGGCGGACTCGGCGGCGGGCACATGCTCAGGATCGAGGCCGCGGTTCTTCCAGCTATCGATTTGATTGGCCAAAGCCCGCGCCGGCCAGCGTTTATCGTCGATATTCTCGGCCTGAAGGATCTGCTTCAGTAGGCGTATCTGATCATCGGTGTCCAAGATGGTGAAGGTCGGTTGCAGGCCGACAAGTTCAGCATGGCGCCGAAGTATTTTAGCGCCGATCGAATGGAAGGTGCCCATCCAAGGCATGCCTTCCCCGACGCCGGTCAGGACGCCGATGCGCTCACGCATCTCGCGCGCCGCCTTGTTCGTGAAGGTCACAGCGAGAATTTCATGCCCGCGCGCCCGCCCGCTGGCGATGAGATGGGCGATTCTGGCCGTCAAAACCCGGGTTTTGCCGACACCAGCGCCCGCGAGCACGAGCACGGGGCCGTCAAGCGCCTCGACCGCTTCCCTCTGCTCTGCATTCAAGCCTTCGAGATAGCGTGGCGTAACGCTCGCCCGAGCGCGCGCGGAAATGCTTTGCGGTGGATTAGCGCCGCCACCCGACGTATCGGGCGGTGTAGAGGCGCTTTGACGGAAAGCGGCCTCCGGATCGCGGAACAAGGGGCGAATCATGGCTCGGCAATGTGCGTCGCCCAGCGTCAATTGTCGATTCGCTCGTCGGCGCCTGAGGCGTCAATTCCAATGATTGATCTGGATAATCGCCGGCGTCATGATCGCGATGAACAGGGCAGGCAGGAAGAAAAGGATCATTGGAACTGTTAGTTGCGGCGGCAGGGCGGCCGCTTTCTTCTCCGCCGCCGTCATGCGCTGATCGCGGCTTTCCTGCGAGAGAACGCGCAGGGCGACGCCAAGCGGCGTGCCGTAGCGCTCCGCCTGCAGGAGCACCGTGACGAGAGCCCGAATCGATTCAAGGCCGGTGCGCTCGCCAAGATTTTCATAGGCGATGCGACGGTCAGATAGATAGGACATCTCCGCAGCCAACAGCGTCATCTCCTCGGCCATCGCGACTGATTCTGTTCCGATCTCCTGGGCGACCTTGCGGACCGCGAGTTCAATCGACATGCCAGATTCCGCGCAGATCAGAAGGAGATCGAGCGAATTCGGATAAGCGCGCTCCATAGATTGCTGGCGCTTGGCGATCTTGTTGCGGAGAAAATATTCAGGACCCTTAATGCCGGCGTAAGCCGCCGCGATCGTCGCTCCGATCCTCACGATCAGTGGCTTGTCCCAATGGATGATGAAGAAGATGTAGACCACTGCGGCGGCGAAGAAGGCGATCGGCGTCACCAAGCGGAAAAATAGAAACGCGTATTCCGCCCCCGCGCCGCGATAGCCGGCCATCGCCAATTGTTGCTTGGCGTTTTCGGTACCGAGCCATGAGGCGAGGTTGAACCGATCGACGACTTGTTTGAAAAGCCGTTTAGGCTCGTGGCGCAGGGCCGGCTTGCTTTTATTCGTGCTAAGACGCTCGCGCTCGCGCTGACGGATTTTTTCACGCTCGCTGCCCACCGCCTTCATACGGCGACCGAGATTGTCCGTCTGCAAGAGCGGCATGGCGATGGTGAGAACGCTCGCGGCGCAACCGAGCGCGACGAGTAGCGCTGCGACAAACCGCGGATCGCTCAGTTTCTCAATGACGAGATTGAACATCGTTCTCTGGCCGCCTAGAAGTCGAAGCTGATCATTTTTTTCATCATCGCCATGCCTATCGTCATCCAGGCGAGGCCGCAGCCAGCGATAATTTTTCCGTGGGTCGTCGTCCACAAGAGGGAGATATATTGCGGACTCGAGAAATAGAGCAGCCCGGTAACCACAAAGGGTATTACGCCGATGATTGCGGCGGAGGCTTTCGCCTCCATCGACATCGCGGAGATTTTACCCCTCATCTTTTTGCGCTCGCGCAACACGCGCGAGAGGTTGCCTAAGGCTTCCGACAAGTTACCGCCGGCCTTAGCCTGAATGTTGATGACAATCGCGAAGAAGTTCGCTTCGGTGACGGGCACGCGCTCGGCGATGCGATCGACGGCTTCGCCCATCGTCAAGCCCAACGCCTGCGCTTCGACGATCTGGCGAAATTCACTACGAACCGGCTCTTGCGATTCATTGGCGACGATTCGCAAGCAATCGCCAAGCGGCAAGCCGGCCTTGACGCCTCGCACGATGACGTCGATCGAGTTGGGAAACTCCGCGATGAACTTCTTGATCCTACGTTTGCGTAGGAAAGAGAGGGCGAAATTCGGCCCCCCAAATCCACCTATTAAAGCGGACGGGAGGGCGATATACGGACTACCCGTGAGGAAAAACACCACGGCCGCGAAGACGACTGCGCCAATTCCGGAGAAGATGAAGAATTGTTGCGGCGTAATCGCGAGGCCAGCTTGCTGAAGCTTGGTCTGCAGGGTGATCTTTCGCCGACCGTTTTTCTCTTCCAGATCCTTAAGGCTATCCGAGATCTGCTTGCGCCGCGCGGCCTTGTCGACGCCAACGTCTCGTACTTTCACTGAACCCTTGACAAGCGCTTCCTGGCGCTGTTTGGCCCGGCTGTCGCCGGAGACCAAAACAAAAGCGGCGCCGCCCAAGGCCACGGCGATGCATGCGGCGAGGAGTAATGGGTTGGACGTCACGAGACGAACTCCTTCGCTGGCCGCTTAGCTGGCGGCCTTCAAATCCGACGCATCGAGCGCCGCTGCGAGACGCTGCTCCTCGCCAAAGTAACGGGCGCGCTCCCAGAACCGCGGCCGGCCGATGCCGGTCGAACGGTGGCGGCCCTTCAACTTGCCTTGCGCATCCTCGCCCAGGAGTTCGTAGAGGAAAAGATCCTGGGTGATGATCACATCGCCTTCCATGCCCATCACTTCCGTGATGTGCGTGATCCGGCGAGAGCCGTCGCGCAGACGTGCGGCTTGCACGATAACGTCGATCGACGAAACCATCATTTCACGAATCGTGCGAGAGGGCAGCGCATAGCCGCCCATCGTGATCATCGATTCGATACGGCTCATCGCTTCGCGCGGCGAGTTGGCGTGCAATGTGCCCATCGAACCGTCATGACCGGTGTTCATCGCCTGCAGCAAATCGAACGCTTCCGGTCCACGAACTTCGCCGACGATGATGCGCTCC
>JASLHV010000355.1 GCA_030153205.1 Roseiarcus sp.
ACCATGCGGGCCCTGACCCATGCCGCGCGCGGGATCTGTCATCTCACTGCTGTGGCGATCGATCTTGGCGGTCACGCCAAGACGGAGGCGGAACGGCGCCAGGCGCAGGATCGCGCGGCTTTGCTGACGCCGGTCGCCAAAGCCTTTTCAACCGATGTCGGCGACGAAGTCGCTTCGCTCGGCGTTCAGGTCCATGGCGGCATGGGCTATATCGAAGAGACAGGCGCGGCGCAGCATTTTCGCGATTCCCGCATTGCGGCGATCTATGAAGGTACGAACGGCGTGCAGGCTATCGATCTCGCCCAGCGCAAATTGCCGCTCGGCGGTGGCGACGCCGTTGCGCGCGAAATCGCCGACATGCGCGCCATCCAGGGCCAGGTTGCCGCAAGCGGCGTCGTCGGCTTCGGCGCGACAGCGCAACGTCTCGGCGAGGCGATCGACGCCTTGGAGCATGCGACGCAATTCATGACCAAAGCGGGCAGCGATCCGCAAGATTCGCTTGCGGGCGCAACGCCGTACCTTCGCTTGTTCGCCCTCGCGCGCGGCGGCGCATGCCTCGCTAAAGCAGGTTTGGCGGCGGCGCGCTTTGCTACACAGAGCGATGCGTCCGAACTCGGCCGGGTCGGCTTGGCGCGCTTCTTTGCGGAAAAGATTGCGACGGCCGCGCCCGGACTTGCCGCCTCGATCGACAGCGGCGCCGGCGCGCTGGAGAATTTCGAACAAGCGATAGGAGGCTGATTTGGCCGCGGAGCATATCGAGAAGCGTCGTGACGGCGACGTCCTATGTCTTACTCTGGCGCGGCCGGAGAAGAAGAACGCGCTGACCGGCGCGATGTACGCCACATTGACCGCCGCTCTCCTCGAGGCGAACAAGGACGATGAGATCGGCGCGGTGCTGATCGTCGGCAAAGGCGGCGTCTTCTGCGCGGGCAACGACATCGGCGATTTTCTCAAAGCCGAATGGGGCGATGGCGTTTCGCCCGGCGCAAGGTTCATCCAGACTCTGCCGACTTTCGAAAAGCCGCTCGTCGCGGCGGTCGAAGGCCCGGCGATCGGCATCGGCACGACGCTCTGTTTTCACTGCGATCTTGTCTATGCCGCGCCGAATACGCGTTTTCAAATGCCCTTCGTCGATCTTGCTCTCGTACCGGAAGCGGCTTCGTCTCTGCTTGTTCCGCAGCGTTTCGGCATGGCGAAAGCCGCCGAGGCGCTGCTCCTCGCCGAACCTTTCGACGCCGCCGAGGCGCATCGGTTGGGCTTGATCAACGCAATAGTTGACGTCAATCAACTCCACGCCCATGCGCTCGCCAAGGCCAAGGCGCTGGCGGCGAAACCGCGCGCCGCCATGCTGGCGACCCGCAAGCTCCTGCGCGGCGACACCAGCGCCATCGAGGCGCGCATGGTCAAGGAGCTTCGCGCTTTTGGCGAGGCCGTCCGCTCGCCCGAGGCGCGCGCGATTTTCGAAGCGTTTTTGCAGAAGGCAAAGGCGTCGTAGCGCGCCGCCATTGCGAGCGAAGCGATCGATGCTGCGATGAAGCCAGGCGATGTCTGCATCATGGCCAGTAGGCGTGGCGTGATCTTCATGAGACTCATCGCCCGATGAAGGGATTGCTTCGCTTCGCTCGCATGACGGGTCGGCGAGCCGATATGAAGGAGGAACCCATTGCCTGAACAGTCCCTAAAGAACAAAACGCTCTTCATCACCGGCGCCTCGCGCGGCATTGGCCTCGCCATCGCGCTCCGCGCGGCGCGGGACGGCGCCAATATCGCCATCGCCGCCAAGACCGACTCGCCCAATCCGAAATTGCCCGGCACGATCCATAGCGCGGCCGCCGAGATCGAGGCGGCCGGCGGCATGGCGCTGCCACTCGTCGTCGATGTCCGTGACGAAGCCAATGTAAAGAATGCGCTCGACGAGACGGCGCAGCGCTTCGGCGGCATCGACATCGTCGTCAACAACGCCAGCGCGATCCAGCTCGCCAATAGTCAGGCGATCGAGATGAAGCGGTTTGATCTGATGCATCAGATCAACGCGCGCGGAACTTTCATGGTCTCGAAATTGGCGGCGCCGTACCTGTTCAAGGCGTCGAATCCTCATATTCTGATGCTATCGCCGCCGCTCGACATGAAAGAGAAATGGTTCGCCGCGCATACCGGCTATTCCATGGCGAAATATGGCATGAGCCTCGTCGTACTCGGCCTCGCCGGCGAATTCCGCAAGCAGGGCGTCGCGGTGAACGCCCTTTGGCCGCGCACGACGATCGCCACCGCCGCGGTCAATAATCTGCTCGGCGGCGAAGCGTTGATGCGCGCCTCGCGCAAGCCGGATATTCTCGCCGACGCCGCGCATATGATCTTCTGCAAGGACGCGAAGAGCTTTAGCGGAAACTTCCTGATCGACGACACATTCCTCGCCGAAAATGGCGTGACCGACTTCGATCCTTATCGCGTCGATCCCAGTCAAAAGCTGCAAGTCGACTTCTTCGTCCCCGACGACAGCAAAGCGCCGGCCAGCCTCGACGCGCTCGAGGGTTAAGGCCGAGGGGAGAGGGTTGGGGCGCGGGACGCCGCACTCGGCTAAGAGTTTTCTTGCGCCCTCAACGGCCCCGTGTACCTTGCCCGCGGTCGGATTAACGCGCCGCTCAGCGCTTGTTCGATCGCATGGGCGATCCAGCCGACGCTTCGCGCGATCGCGAAGATCGTAAAGGGCGCCGTGGCGGGCAGGTTGAAAGCGTCGGCAAGCGCGGCGATGGCGAAATCGATATTCGGCTGTTCTCCGATCAAGGATTCGACGGCGCGGCGCGTCTCGACAAAGATCGGCCGCGGCGTGAAGCAATCGAGCAAGGCCGCGGCGCGTGGATCGCCGTCGGGATAGAGCGGGTGACCAAAGGCCGGCAACCGGCGCCCTTGCGCAAGCCAATCGCGCGTCGCCGCCATCGGGTCGTTGCGTTCGGCATTGACGACCAACGCTCTCACCGCCGTCACTGCGCCGCCATGGAGGGGCCCCGACAGGGTCGCGAGCCCGGCGATAAGGCCTGCCGACAGCGAGGCGCCCGTCGATATGGCGACCCGGGTTGCGAAAGTCGAAGCGTTCAGCTCATGGTCGGCGAGAAGAACGAGCGCGCGTCGCAAAACGTCCTCGGCGCGGCGCGCCCGCCAGGCCGCCGCCATCTGATCATGGAGCCGCGCGCCCTTGCGGCCGCCAGGACCGAGC
>JASLHV010000374.1 GCA_030153205.1 Roseiarcus sp.
CTGTTCGTCGCCACCAGCGCTCGGCCGCCGCACTATTTCAACCTGCTCACAGAGCGCTTTACAGAACTCGTGAGCCTGGAGCTTGAGGGCAAAGCGGCGGACGCCGTTGACGGCGAGAAAAATGTCATCCGCCGGACATTACGGAAAGTTCTCCTGACCGGACTCGACGAGCATGTCTCTTTCGGCAAAAAATTCGTCAATTACGCCTCAAATCCCGATGGGTCCGTCACCGCTCATTTTGAAGATGGAACGTCAGCCACGGCTGACGTGCTGGTCGGCGCGGATGGAGCCGGATCGCCGGTTCGCAAGCAGCGGCTGCCCCACGCGCGCCATGAGGAGACCGGCATTGTCTCCGTCGGCGGCCGGCTTGCCATGACTCCGGAGAGCAAAGCGCTGCTCTCCGACAAGATGTTCAAAGGCATGTCGATGATCATGGCGCCCAAGGGATATGGGGCCATCATTCACTCGCTTGAGTTCACTCCAAATCGCGACAACACGGGCTTTCTGGCGCGCTGGCCGCAGTTCGAAGAGGCCATCACCGATGACAGTATCGGATGGGGATTATGGGCCGCGCGCCAAAACTTTCCGAGAGACCCCTCTAGCTTGCGGCCGGAACAAGTAATCCGCCTGGCGCAGGACATCACGCGAGATTGGCACCCCAATATGGGTCAGTTGATCCGGTTGACGGATCCGTCATCAACTCAATCTCTCAATGTTCGTACTTCGATTCCAGTTCCCCCTTGGGAAAGCTCAAACGTTACCTTGCTTGGCGACGCGATCCATACGATGACTCCCGGGCGGGGCGCCGGCGCCAATACCGCTCTGCGCGACGCCGCCCTTCTTTGCAAAACCCTGCTGGCTGTCCGACAAGGTAAACCGCTCATACCGGCTATCCATGAATACGAAGCCGAGATGCTGCGGTACAGTACCGAAGCGGTCATCAAATCGCGGCAACAAATGAACGCGAACGACGCGATTCACAAACCGATTATTGGTCGCATTCAACTCGCGGCGATGAGAGGCGGCGCCCGGTGCGTCAACCAGTTTCCATCGCTGAAGCGTCGGATCACGCGAAATCTGCTGCGGGTGCGGGGAGAGAATTGAGGATCGTCACGACCTCTGCCCTTCGAGGGAAAGCCATGCCCGCTTCAAAATTGCAATTCCCATTTTCAATGGTACTTCGACAAGAGCTCTTATTGATCTTGCGTGAATAATGAAATGTTGCGGCGGATAATGATCGCGTTCATCGCAATGAGATTGAACAAATCAACTCGCGTCTGCGGCGGGAAGGAACGCGACGCTATCGCGCCGAATCGGCTTCAGCAGGAGGAAAACGCCGATGACCGCTGCAATGCCGATCGCTCCTGCCAAAATGAACGCGGAAGCGTATTGGCCTGTCGCCTCGATGATGAGGCCGGTGATCAGCGGCGCGCAGAATCCGCCGAGATTTGCGAGCATATGATTGAAGCCGCCGACGCTGCCGACCAGCGCCGGTTCGACAATATCTTGTACAATGATCCATGGCGTGCTCGCCGCGAGATACATAAAAAGCACCGCGAAGGCGGTGAGCGCTACCGCGCCAGGCGTCTCGGTCGCCATCCCGGCCATGGCGATGCAGAGGGACGACAAAAACAGGAAACCGCCGAGGATAAGCTTCCGCGATAAAGTACGCTCCATATGGCGGGCGGCCATATCAGTGAGAAAGCCTCCCGCTCCTATGCCGACGATGCCTAGCGCCCAGGGAATCATTGTCACGAGGCCCATATTCGCAACACTCAGGTGCAGCACATCGACCAGGTATTTCGGAAACCAGGATAGAAAAAAGAAGAGAAGGTAGTTTATCGCAAAGAAGGCGAAAGCCGTAACCAGAATCGAGGGTTGGCGCAGATAGAAACTCAGTGGCGCATGCGTATTATCGTTTTCAAGCGGCTGGTTGGTTGGACCTCCAGACGGCCGCTCGCTGGCGAGCATCGTCCAAACGATGGCCACGACAAGCCCAATCAGGCCGAAGATCACAAAAGGGACCCTCCATCCCCAAGCCGCTGCGATATAGCCTACGATAGGACCAGCGATCGCGGCGCCGAACGGATTGCCGGCATTGCCGATGCCGACAGCAGCCGCCGCCTCGTCTTTTCGGAACCAATTGATGGTGATCTTGTTGACCAGCGCGGCAAAAGGCCCCTCCGCGGCGCCGAACAACACGCGGGCGACGAACATGCTGGCGAAATCAAACGTGCCGGCAATCGAAGCGCAGAAGATCGACCAAAGCGCTAAAGCCCAACCGAAAACGCGCTTGGCGCCGTAACGGTCCGAAGCGAGCCCTCCTACGAAATTGAATATGGCGTAACCAATCGAAAAGGCGGAGAGCAGGATGCCTAACTCGGCAGGGCCGATGTCCAGTTCCTTGCTGAACATCGGGGCGGCAAGACCGAAGGCCGCTCTATCTGTATAATTTACGGCGCCGCAGCCGGCAAGAAAGTACACCATTCCCCAACGGTTCAATTTCATAGGGGCGTTCCTCAAATTT
>JASLHV010000442.1 GCA_030153205.1 Roseiarcus sp.
GGCTATCAAGAGAGCAAAGGCGAGCGTTCCAGTCGTCGCCGAGAGCGCCAGGCTGCTCGCGGCGGGCGAGAGATGGTACTCGCGCGAGAAAGTCGGCAGCACCGGCTGCGCGCTATAGAGCAAGGCGAAGGTCGAAAACCCACCCGAGAACAGCGCCGCCATCGTGCGGGCGAAGTCCCGCCCGCCGCGGGTAATGCCTTTGGAGGCTGGTGACGTCGACACGGTTAGAATTCGCTCAGCGCCGCGCCTCCTAATTCTTCGGGAACTCCAAGCCCATCGCGCGATAGCGCTCCGGGTCGTCCGTCCAGTTCTCCCGTACTTTCACGAACAGAAAGAGATGAACCGGCGCCTCATTGGCTTCGGCGATCTCTTTGCGCGCTGCTGAGCCGATCGCCTTGATGGTGCGGCCGCCCTCCCCGAGCACGATCTTGCGGTGCGACTCGCGCGAGACGAATATCGTCTGCTCGATGCGCGCCGAGCCGTCCGGCAGCTCTTTCCATTGATCGGTCTCGACGGTCGCCTGGTACGGCAATTCGTCGTGTAGCCGCTCGAAAAGTTTCTCCCGCGTGATTTCGGCGGCGAGCGTGCGCAGGTTGCCTTCTGAAATCTGATCTTCCGGGTAGAGCCAGGGCCCCGGCTTCATCATACCGGCGAGAATCTTGCGGAATGCGTCGATCCCGTCGCCATTGAGCGCCGAGATCATGAAAGTATGATCGAAGGCGAGGCGCTCATTGACCCGGGCGGCGAGAGCGAGCAGCGCCGGCCGCTCGACGGCGTCGATCTTATTCAGCGCAAGAACCTTCGGCGCCTTCTTTTGCGACAGCGCTTGAAGAATCGCCTCAGTCTCCTCGCTCAGCGTTTCGGCGCGTATTTCGGCCCGCGCGTCGATCAGCAAGGCCAAGCAATCAGCGTCGTCGACCGCCCCCCAAGCGGCCGTTGTCATCGCGCGGTCGAGCCGTCGTTTCGGCGTGAAAAGACCGGGCGTATCGACAAAGATGATTTGCGCCTGGCCTTCGACCAAAATCCCGCGCGTCGGCGCGCGCGTCATCTGCGCCTTGCGCGACACGGCGGCGACCTTGGCGCCGACCAGCGCATTGATCAGCGTAGATTTGCCGGCGTTCGGCGCGCCGATCAGAGCGACAAAGCCGCATGTGGTCTCGGTCATGGTCATACCTCGAGACGGCTCATCAGCGCGCGCGCCGCAGCCTGTTCCGCCGAGCGTTTCGACGCGCCGACGCCGAGTTCCGGCTCATGGCCGTCGAGCGTGACACGCACGGTGAATTTCGGCGCGTGGTCCGGCCCCGAGCGGTCGACTTCCTCATAGGCTGGCGCGGCAAGCGCGCGGGCCTGCGCCCATTCCTGAAGAGTCGTCTTGGCGTCGCGGCTCAGCGCGGCGACCGCGTTCATCCGTTCCGACCAGCCTCGCGCGATAAGGTCTCGCGCGGCCTCAAATCCGCCGTCGAGAAAGACCGCGCCGATAAGGGACTCGCAGACATCGGCGAGGATCGTCTCTTTTTTGCGGCCGCCCGATTGCGCCTCGCCCATGCCCAAGCGAATGTGCGGGCCAAGGCCCCAAACCGCAGCCGCTTCCGCACAGGCCTCGCGACGGACAAGGGCCGCCAGGCGAATCGACAATTCGCCCTCGGCAGCGCTCGGGTAGGCGGCGTAAAGCATGTCGGCGATAGCGAGACCCAATACACGATCGCCGAGAAATTCGAGACGTTCGTACGACTCGTGCCGTCCGACGCTCGGGGTTGACCCTGTCGCGGAAAGATGCGTCAGCGCCCGCTGCGCTAAGGTGGGATCGCGGAAGCGATAGGCGAGCTTGATCTCCAGATCGGCGAGCGAGACTTTTGCCCGCGCGCTGTCCGCCATTCTAATGAACCGGCTGGAACAGCCGCTTCCAACGCACAGTCCAAGGCCAACGCCAGAATTGCCACGCCGGCGCGCCGTCATCGACGGAGAAGAAAATGATCTCCGCCTTCCCCACCAGATTTTCGAACGGGACATAGCCGACGCCGTCCTGGTCCTGCGGGACGCGCGAGTCAGTGGAATTGTCGCGATTGTCGCCCATCATGAAGTAGTGACCGGGCGGCACTTCAAAGACGCCGGTATTGTCCAAAAGGCCATTGTCGCCGTCGATCTGAATGATCTCGTGCTTGACGCCGCCGGGCAGCGTCTCGAGATAGTGCGGCACCTCGGTGGGCTGGCCGAAACGGTTGGGCGTCGCATAAGGCGGCAGCGGCTCGCGGTCGGCCATCTGGCCGTTGATGATCAAGCGCCCATGGGTGACCTGAATCTTGTCGCCGGGCAGGCCGATCAACCGCTTGATGTAATCCATACTATCGTCGCGCGGCAGTTTGAAGACGATGACGTCGCCACGCTTGGGTTGCGAAGCGAAGACGCGGCCACTCATGTCCTTGGGGAACCAATCGAGGAAAGATGGCAGCGAGTAATGTGAATAGCCGTACGAATATTTCGAAACGAACAGGTAGTCGCCGATGTCCAGCGTCGGAATCAGCGAACCAGAGGGAATGTTGAAAGGTTGAAAGAGAACCGTACGGATGATGATGGCGATCACCACGGCCTGAATGATGACTTTCACCGTGTCCCAGAGGCCGCCTTCCTCTGACTTTTTCTTCACCGACGCGTCCACGCCGTCACCCTTCAATCGCATCGGTTCGCTCATCGGCTCTTCAAGCCTCTCAATCTTGCCTCTTGGGCGGGCAAATCGCCCTTCCCGGTCCTATACGCGCCGGCCACCCGCGCGCCAAGCCCCGAAGGCCACGCTGGAGTGCGCGCGCCTTCAACCCTCGGTGAAAAATCCCGTGTTCCAAGAAAAAGAGGCGGCTCGAAGGCCGCCCCTTAAAGTTTCGTCGGAACGAACCGGTTTTATTGCGGAATCTTCTCGTCGATCCCCTGCACATACCAGTTCATGCCCAGAATCTGACCGTCCTCCAGCGTCTTAGCGCCGGGCTTGCACTGATCTTTGCCGGCTTGGTCGAGAACCGGGCAGGCGAAAATCTGGATTTTGCCGGAGGCGACGTCGGCGGTGGTTTTTTCAGCCATCGACTTCACGTCATCCGGCATGTTGGCGAAAGGCGCCAGAACGACCATGCCCTTGCCGATGCCGTCCCAGGTGTCCGTCGATTTCCAGGTTCCATCGAGAACCGCTTTCAGACGCTCAGTGTAATAAGGTCCCCAATTGTCAGTATTGGCGGTCAACTGGGCCTTGGGCGCGAATTTCATCATGTCGGACGACTGACCGAAGCCGAGCTTGCCGGCTTTCTCCGCCTCTTGAAGGGGCGCGGCCGAGTCGGTGTGCTGAGCAAGGATGTCGGCGCCGCCGGCAAGCAGCGCCTTGGCCGCGTCGGATTCCTTGCCCGGATCGAACCAGGTGCTGACCCAGACGACCTTGATCTTGGCGTTCGGATTGGTTGTCTTCAAACCCTGCTCGAAAGCATTGATCCCGGAAATGACTTCCGGAATCGGGAACGAGACGATGTAGCCGATCGTGTTGGTCTTGGTCATTTTGCCGGCAATTTGGCCCATGACATAGCGGCCCTCATAGAATTTGGCCGCATAGGTCGCGAGGTTCGGCGCGCGCTTATAGCCGGTCGCATGTTCGAATTTCACATTCGGGAATTTCTTGGCGACTTTCAGCATCGGATCCATGAAGCCGAAAGACGTGCCGAAGACGATGCCGCAGCCGGATCGCGCCAATTGTTCGAACGCGCGTTCGCTGTCGTTTTCCGGAATGTTCTCGAGGAAGGTTGTGGCGTCGACTTTGTCGCCCAATTGTTTGGCGGCGTAGAGCCGGCCTTGGTCGTGTTGATAGGAATAGCCGAAATCGCCGACCGGACCGACATAGACCCAGCAGGCCTTCAATTTGTCGGCTGCCTGGGCGCCGCTCGCCGCGGTCAGCGAAACCGCCGCGACGGCGGCCGCCGTAAAGAATTTGCGCATTAACACCTCTCCCATTCGCTCACGTTCCGACCATGCGACACTGTCCCGGCGGCCGTATCCGGTCCTTATTTTCTTGAACACCCTCACCCCTTCGCGCTCCTGAGCAAAGCTTAGAAAGCGCCGTGCGTTCAAGCAACAAAAAGCCCTTTATCCTTTCGCTTAACGGTCGGGGATGAAAGGCAAACCCAGCGAGGCCGGCGCAGCCGCGCCGCGGATGTCGCGGATCGACAGCACGACCAGAACGGCGATCGTCGTCAGATAAGGCAGCGACGCCAGAAACTGCGGCGGGATCGGTACGCCCCATGTCTGGAACACCAACTGAAGCACGGTGACGCCGCCGAAGAGGAGCGCGCCGGCCAAAGCGCGCCATGGCTTCCAAGAAGCGAAGACGACCAGCGCCAAGGCGATCCAGCCGCGGCCCGCCGTCATATCCGGCGACCAAAAGGGCGTGTAGGCAAGCGAAAGGTAAGAGCCGGCCAGGCCCGCGCAGCCACCGCCGAAAAGGACGGCCAGCAGGCGGATGCGCCGCACCGGCACGCCGAGCGAATGACCCGAAGAATGATTGTCGCCGACCGCGCGGAGCGTAAGGCCTGACCGGGTGCGCATCAGCCAATAGGCGACGCCGCCGGTCAAAACCAGGCCGAAATAGACGAACCAATCCTCCCCGAAAACAAGTTTGCCGATAAGAGGTATGTCGGAAAGGCCGGGTATGTACAAATGCGGCGCCCCAGTCCGTTTGAGGCCGACAAAGCTCGCGCCGATCAAATTCGCGACGCCGCGGCCGAGAATCGTCAAAGCGAGCCCTGAGGCGACCTGATTGGCGGCGAGGCCCAAGGTCAAGAAGGCGAAGACCGCGGCGAGAACCATGCCGCCGAAAATGCCGGCTAAGACACCGAGAATAGTCGAGTCCGTCGAATAGGCGGCGGCGAAGCCGGTCGCGGCGCCGACGATCATCATCCCCTCGACGCCGAGGTTGAGTACGCCGGAGCGTTCGGCCACGAGTTCGCCGACCGCTGCGATGAGAAGCGGCGTCGCGGCCGTGACGACGATGATCAGGACGTCCTGAATTTGCTGCGGATCGAACGTCACGAGGCGGCCCCCAATCTAAAGCGCAGGCGGTAGCGGGCGAGCACGTCGGCGGCGAGCACGCAGATCAAGAGAACGCCCTGGAACGCGAGGGTCAGATCACCGGGCAATTGCATGGCAATCTGGGCGTCCTCGCCTCCGACGAAAGTGATTGCAAGAACAAGGCCGCCGATGAAAATGCCGACCGGCGACAGGCGGCCTAGGAAAGCGACGATGATCGCGGAAAAACCGTAGCCAGGCGAAATAACGGTCAGCACCTGACCGATTTTGCCTGAAACTTCGGCGACGCCGGCGAGCCCCGCGAGGCCGCCCGAAATCGCGAATGCCGCGAGCGCGATGCGTTTGTCATCAAAGCCGCCGAACCGCGCCGCCTTGGGCGAGGAGCCGGCGAGCCGCACCTGGAAGCCGAATATCGTCTTCGAGAAAACGATCGCCGCGATAATCACGACGATCGGCGCGAAAAGGACGCCGAGATGAAGCGTGCCGCCATCGAAAAGGATTGGCAAAGTCGCTTCTGGATCGAAATTGACGGTGACGGGAAAATTGAAGCCGTGGGGATCTTTCCAGGGTCCGCGCACCAGCCAGTCCAGGCAGAGTTGCGCGACATAGACGAGCATCAGACTGGTCAGGATTTCCGACACATTGAGCCAGACGCGCAAAACCGCAGGGATCATCGCAAAGAGTACGCCGCCGATAATTCCGAGCGCCATCATCGCCGGCAGTATCCACCAGCCGCCGATCGCCTGATATGCGCCGTCATGCGTGACAAGGCCGAGCCAGCCGCCCAGCGCGCCGCCGGCGATGAATTGCCCCTCGGCGCCGATGTTCCAGAGGTTGGCGCGGTAGCAAAAGGCGAGGCCGACCGCGATGAGAATGAGCGGCGCGGCCTTCACCGCGATCGCCTGCAATGAATAGGATTGCGACAGCGGATCGACGAAATAGACCATGAAAGCGGTCAGCGGCGAACGCCCCATCAGGGCGACGACCACGCCGCCGATGATCACGGCGACTAAGAGCGCGATAACCGGAGATAGGATTTCTCGGAGGGTCGAGCGGTTCGGCCGCGCCTCCAGATCAATGCGCATGGCCGTGGCCTCCGCCCATGCCCGCCATCAGCAGGCCGATTTCCTCGCGCGTCGTCGAGCGCGCAGGCAAAGGCGCAGACAATTCGCCGGTGTGAATGACCGCGATGCGGTCGCAAATCTCGAAAAGTTCGTCGAGGTCCTGGCTGATGATCAAAACCGCCGCGCCTTTCGCGCTGAGATCGAGTAGCGCTTGGCGGATCGTCGCAGCGGCAGCGACGTCAACGCCCCAAGTCGGCTGATTGATGACAAGGACGGAAGGATCGCGAAGGATTTCGCGTCCGACCACAAATTTCTGCAGATTTCCGCCGGAGAGCGTACGGGCCAGCGGATCGGGACCCGCCTTTCGTACGTCGAAAGCGGTGATCACGTTCTGCGCCTTCTCTTTAGCGAGCGCCGAATCGATGAAGCCGTTTCGCGTCAAGCCGCCTGAGGCATGGCCGGAAAGAACGATATTGTCCGACAACGAAAAGTCCGGCGCCGCGGCGTGACCGTTACGCTCTTCCGGCACGAAGCCGGCGTTCAGCGCGCGGCGGGCGCCGATGCCAAGCGCACCCACGGGCGAGCCGTCGATGACGATCGCGTTGGACTCACGCGCCAAGGTCTCGCCGGAGAGCGCGGCGAAAAGCTCCGATTGCCCATTGCCGGCGACGCCGGCGACACCGAAGATTTCGCCGCCCTTCACGGCCGCCGACACATTCTTCAACGCGACGCCATGGAGTTCCGGCGACGGCAGGCTTAGATTCGAGACGACGAGACGCTCCTTGCCCGGCTCGTGCGCGCCGGCGGGACGTACTTCCTTGATCTCCGAGCCGACCATCAGAGCGGCGAGCGAGCGCGGCGTCTCCACACGCGGGTTGCAAGCGCCGACCATCTTGCCAAGCCTTAGGATCGTCGCGCGGTCGCAAAGGCGCTGCACCTCTTCGAGATGATGCGAAATGTAGAGAAGCGCCCGGCCCTCGGCCTTCAGGCGCTCCAATGTTTCGAAAAGCTTCTCGGCTTCTTGCGGCGTCAGCACCGACGTCGGCTCGTCGAGGATGAGGACTTTGGGATCTTGCAGCAGGCAACGCGCGATTTCGATGCGCTGGCGCTCGCCCGCCGAGAGCGTCCAGACCGGCCGCGACGGCTCCAGGCCCATGCCATAGGCGCGGGAGATTTCCGCAATCTTCGCCGGCACGTCGTCGAGCTTGACCTCGGGCGGCATGGCGAGCGTGATGTTTTCGGCGACGGTCAAATTCTCGAAGAGCGAGAAATGCTGGAAGACCATGCCGATGCCGAGCGCCCGCGCGGCGTTCGGATTGGGCAAACGGACCGGCGCGCCCTGCCACAGGATTTCGCCTTCGGTCGGCGCGAGAATGCCGTACAGCATTTTGACGAGCGTCGACTTGCCCGCGCCGTTCTCGCCGAGCAAAGCGTGCACCTCGCCCCGCGCGAGGTCGAGGTTGATGCGATCATTCGCGGTGAAAGGGCCAAACCGCTTGGTAATGTTCCGAACCGCCAATAAAGGCGTCGCCCCTGAGCCCTGCCCTGCGTCTCTCGCGTCCCGTTGCGCCAAACTCAGCCTCCCAGCTAAGAACGTGACGATCTTAGCGGGTCGCTAAAAGAGAGCCAGGGCCAAAGGGCCTGGACTTTCAGGAAAATTCCACAAGCACCTTCGTGCTCGATGACGGTTTGGCGACGCCGACGATAGAACGTTAGGGCAAGAGGACTGTCGAGCCTGTCGTCTCGCGCGCCTCCAGAGCGATATGGGCCCGCGCCGCCTCCGCCAGCGGAATCTGCGCGCCGACTTTGATTTTAACCGCCCCAGAGCGCAGCACGCTGAACAAGTCGCGCGTCATACGTTCATAACGCGCCCTATCTGCAAGGAAAGTGAACAGGGTCGGCCGCGTGGCGAAAAGCGATCCCTTCTGCGCAAGCAGGCCTATGTTGAAACTCTCGATCGGCCCTGAAGCGGAGCCGTAGGACGCAAAAACGCCGAGGGGACGCAGGCAATCGAGCGAAGCGGGAAAAGTCGCCTTGCCGACGCCGTCGTATACGGCATGACATTTCGCGCCTTTGGTGATCGTCGCCACGCGTTCGGCAAAATTCTCGTCGCGGTAAAGGATCACATGCGTCGCGCCGGCCTTTTTCGCCAGCGCCGCCTTGTCCGACGATCCGACAGTGCCGATCACGCTCGCGCCGAGCGATCTGCCCCATTGACAAAGGATCTGGCCGACGCCGCCGGCCGCGGCATGGACAAGGATCGTGTCGCCTTTTTTCACACGATAGGTCTGACGCAGGAGATATTGCGCCGTTAGTCCCTTCAACATCGCGGCGGCGGCTGTTTCGTACGAGATCGCCTTGGGTAGTTTGGCGAGGAGCTTGGTTTCGATATTCGCTTCCTCGGCATAAGCGCCGATACGTGCGACGTAAGCGACGCGATCGCCTTCTTTGAGGTCTTTCACGCCGCGGCCGACCGCGACGACTTCGCCGGCCCCTTCGCTTCCAGGCGTAAACGGCGTGGCTGTCGGGTAAAGGCCGGTACGGTAGTAGACGTCAATATAGTTGAGACCAATCGCATGATGGCGGACGCGCGCTTCGCCGGGCCCAGGCGACGGCAACTCCATCTCTTCGAAGCGCAGAGCCTCCGGGCCGCCGGTTTCATGGACCCTGATCGCGCGCATAAGGGCTCCCCCTTAAAAAGCCGGGATCATCCGTCCGATGTAAAAGGCGCGCAAGGCCGTCGAAAGATCAAACTTTTGCGACAATTCTTACGGCGACGTGAACGCCGGGGTGGACGGCGTCTGGTCGTGCCCTTCCTTTCGCCCGACGTTTTGGCTATACGGGCGCTCCCCGGCGGCGGCTCGCCGCGATTCCAAGGCGCAAAATGAAGGTTCCTGACGAGCGGAAAACGCCAGAGGCGTACAGTCCGGAAACACAAAAGCAAGCTTTTCCCGGCATCCAAAGCCGCGAAGGCGCTGAGTTGACGGACGTTCGATGAAAAAGCCGCAAGCCAAGGCCGCCGCGCCCGCGAAAAATGTCTCCAAAACCGGCCCCGACCTTTCGATCGTCGCCGCGCTCGCCAAGATCGCCGGTCAGCATGATCTGAGCGAGGTCGAGATCGAACATCAGGGCCTGCGCGTCAGAGTCGCGAGAGAGCGTGCGGCGTCCGCCATGACGACTTTCGTGGCGCCGGCAGTCGCGGCGCCCGCTGTCGCAACAGCTCCCGCCTCTACCCCAACCGAGCCAGCCGAACATCCCGGCGTCGTGAAGTCGCCGATGGTCGGAACCGCCTATCGCCGCGCAAGCCCGGAGGCCAAGCCCTTCGTTGAAGTGGGGTCGATGGTGAAGGCCGGCGACAAGGTGATGCTCGTCGAGGCGATGAAAACCTTCAACGAGATCCTCGCGCCAAAGGCGGGCAAGGTCGTCGAAATTTTTGTGGAGGACGCGACGCCGGTCGAATATGGCCAAGCGCTTCTCGCCGTTGAATAGGCGGGCGGCTTGCATGCGCGAGCGGCCAGGCTCAAGGATCGCGGATGTTCGATAAGATCCTGATCGCCAATCGCGGTGAGATCGCGCTGCGTATCCTACGCGCCGCCAAAGAGCTCGGCGTCTCGACCGTCGCGGTCCACTCGACCGCCGATTCGGGCGCCATGCATGTCAAGCTTGCGGACGAAAGCGTGTGCATCGGGCCGCCGCCCGCGCGCGATTCCTATCTCAACGTCCCGTCCCTGCTCGCCGCTTGTGAGATCACCGGCGCCGACGCCGTCCATCCGGGTTATGGTTTTCTCTCCGAAAACGCCCGGTTCGCCGAAATATTGGGCGAGCATAACATCGCCTTTATCGGGCCGAAACCCGAGCACATTCGCATCATGGGCGATAAGATCGAGGCCAAGCGCACCGCCGAGCGCCTCGGCATCCCCTGCGTGCCCGGTTCGCCCGGCGCTGTCGAAGAGATCGGGGAAGCCGAACGGATCGCCAAGGGCATCGGCTATCCGCTCCTCGTCAAAGCCGCCGCCGGCGGCGGCGGGCGCGGTATGAAAGTGGCGCGAAAGCCCGCCGATCTCGCCGACGCGATCGCAACCGCCAAGGCGGAGGCGAAAGCCGCTTTCGGCGACGACGCCGTCTATCTCGAAAAATACCTCGAGAAGCCGCGTCACATCGAGATCCAGATCCTCGGCGACGGCCGCGGCCGCGCCATTCATCTCGGCGAGCGCGATTGCTCGCTGCAGCGCCGCCACCAGAAAGTCTGGGAGGAAGGCCCTTCGCCCGCCCTCAACGCGACGCAACGCGAGGAGATCGGCGGGATCGTCGCCAAAGCCATGGCCGACCTCGGCTATATCGGCGTGGGTACGGTCGAATTTTTGTACGAAGACGGCCGGTTCTACTTCATCGAGATGAACACGCGCATTCAGGTCGAACATCCCGTCACCGAGATGATCACAGGGATCGATCTCGTCAATGAGCAGATCAAGATCGCCGCAGGCTCGCCCTTGTCAATCGCGCAAAAGGACGTGCGCATCACGGGCGCGGCGATCGAATGCCGCGTCAACGCCGAACATCCTCAAACCTTTATGCCGTCGCCCGGGCGCATCGCCTATTATCATCCGCCGGGCGGACTTGGCGTCCGCGTCGATTCAGCGGTGTACCAGGGCTATGTAATCCCGCCCTTCTACGATTCTCTTGTCGGCAAGCTCGTGGTGCACGGCCGCACGCGCAACGAGGCTTTGATGCGGCTGCGCCGCGCGCTCGACGAATTCATCATCGACGGCGTCGAGACGACTTTGCCGCTATTCCGCACGCTGGTGCGCAACGCGGACGTCCAAAACGGCCTGTATGATATCCATTGGTTGGAAAAATTCTTAGCTAAAGAAGCCGCCGACGAGGCGCAATAAGCTCAAAGAGGCGTATTTGGCGCGCCCGCGCCTGCTTGCTATAAGCGCGCCAGATAGAGCGAGGCGACCTTG
>JASLHV010000484.1 GCA_030153205.1 Roseiarcus sp.
CGACGGCATTGTTCGGGAAGAAGCTCTTGAACTCGCCATAAAGTTGCGCGGCCAGCGTCTTGTTCGGCGCGAGGACCAGCGCCGGCCGCTGCGTGCGCTCGATCACCTGAGCCATGGTGAAGGTCTTGCCCGATCCGGTGACGCCGAGCAGCACCTGGTCGCGCTCGCCCTGCTGCGCCTGCGCCACCAGCTCGGCGATCGCCGCCGGCTGGTCGCCCGCCGGCTCATAGTCCGAGACCAGCTTGAACTTGCGGCCGCCCTCCGACTTCTCCGGCCGCGCCGGCCGATGCGGAACCCAGGTCGGCTGGCCGCGCAGGTTGGGGTCGCCGAGTTCGAGCAGGGACTTCAAGGACTCGGCGATCCGAATATCCGCGGCCGTGCGCCTTGGACGCCGCACCGGCCGCCGCGGCCGGAAAAGTCGGAAGGCGGCGTCAAGTTCGAGATCGTCTCCGACTATCAGCCCAAGGGCGACCAGCCGCAGGCGATCGAGGAACTCGTCAATGGCCTGAAGGGCCAGGAGCGCGACCAAGTGCTGCTCGGCGTCACCGGCTCCGGCAAGACTTTCACCATGGCTCAGGTGATCGAGCGCACGCAGCGGCCGGCGCTGGTCCTCGCGCCGAACAAGACGCTGGCCGCGCAACTTTATGGCGAGTTCAAGAGCTTCTTCCCGAACAATGCCGTCGAATATTTCGTCTCGTACTACGATTACTATCAGCCCGAAGCCTATGTGCCGCGCACGGACACTTATATCGAGAAGGAATCCTCGATCAACGAGCAGATCGACCGGATGCGCCATTCCGCCACCCGCTCGCTGCTCGAGCGCGATGACGCGATCATCGTGGCGTCGGTCTCCTGTATCTATGGTATCGGTTCGGTCGAGACCTATACGGCGATGACCTTCACGCTGAAGGTCGGCGACAAGATCGACCAGCGCCAACTCATCGCCGATCTCGTCGCGCTGCAGTACAAGCGCAGCCTGGGCGATTTCAGCCGGGGCGTGTTCCGCGTGCGCGGCGATAGTTTCGAGATTTTCCCCGCCCACTATGAGGACCGCGCGTGGCGCATTGGTTTCTTTGGCGACGAGATCGAGTCGATCGTCGAATTCGATCCTCTGACCGGAAAGAAGACGCAGGATCTGGAATTCGTCAAAGTCTACGCCAACAGCCATTACGTAACGCCGCGTCCCACGCTGTTGCAATCGGTCAAGGCGATCAAGGAGGAGATGAAGCAGCGCCTGGACTATCTCAATCGCACCGGGCGCTTGCTGGAAGCGCAGAGGCTCGAGCAGCGCACCGTCTTCGATATCGAGATGCTGGAGGCGACCGGCTCTTGCGCCGGCATCGAGAATTATTCGCGCTATCTCACCGGCCGAAGGCCGGGCGAGCCGCCGCCGACACTTTTCGAATATCTGCCGGACAATGCGCTCGTCTTTCTCGACGAGAGCCATGTCACCTTGCCGCAGATCGGCGCGATGTATCGCGGCGACTATCGGCGCAAGGCGACGCTGGCCGAATATGGTTTTCGCCTGCCGTCCTGCATGGACAATCGGCCTTTGCGCTTCGAGGAATGGGAGGCGATGCGGCCGCAGACGGTGCATGTCTCGGCGACGCCCGGCCCCTGGGAAATGGAGCGTACTGGCGGCGTGTTCGTCGAGCAGGTGATCCGGCCGACAGGGCTCATCGATCCGCCCGTCGAAATACGGCCGGCGCGAAGCCAGGTCGACGATCTCCTCGGCGAAGTGAAAGAGGTCGCCAAGCGAGGCTATCGCACGCTGGTCACGACACTGACCAAGCGCATGGCGGAGGATCTCACAGAGTATCTGCACGAGAATGGCGTGCGCGTGCGCTACATGCATTCGGATATCGATACAATCGAACGTATCGAAATCATCCGCGATCTCAGGCTCGGCGCTTTCGACGTGCTGGTCGGCATCAACCTCTTGCGTGAAGGATTGGACATTCCCGAATGCGCGCTGGTCGCGATCCTGGACGCCGACAAGGAAGGTTTCCTGCGCTCCGAGACGTCGCTGGTGCAGACGATCGGCCGCGCCGCGCGCAATGTCGACGGCAAGGTCGTGCTTTACGCCGATTCCGTCACGGGCTCTATGCAGCGCGCCATGGCCGAGACGACGCGGCGGCGCGAGAAACAGCAAAAGTACAACGAAGAGAACGGCATCACGCCGGCCTCGATCCGGCGCGGCATCGCCGATATCCTCTCCTCGGTGTACGAAGGCGACCATGTGACGGTCGATTCCGGCCTCGTCGGCGAAGCCGGCGCGGTTATGGGCCACAATCTGCAGGCGACGATCGCCGATCTCGAAAAGAGGATGAAGGAAGCGGCCGGCAATCTGGAATTCGAAGAGGCGGCGCGCCTACGCGACGAGATCAAGCGGTTGCAGGCGGTGGACTTGGCGGTGAGCGACGATCCGCTGGCGCGACAGGCGGCGATCGAGGGACAGGCGGGCGCGTACCAGGGCGAACGGCGCTTCGGACGCGCGGCGAATATGCCGGCGCATCGGCCTCATAAGCCGGGGGACGCGGATATGGGGCCGCATAATTGGGGCGGCGGCGAAGCGCGGCCGAGAGGGGGGATGCGGAGACGGGGGAGGGGGTAGGAGTATTACGCCTTATCAAGGTGGCGACTTTATACCCCCTTCCTCGGGTCGGATACAACACGCTCAGTCAATGTCCTTGGTTCTAACAAGTCGTCACTAAAGTGCGCCTTTTCCACAGGTG
>JASLHV010000558.1 GCA_030153205.1 Roseiarcus sp.
AGCAGCGGCTCCATAACTTGGCCGCTCGATCTGCGCCGGGACAAAACAGATTTACGATGTGGCCATGGTAAGTCGCCAGTGCTAGCCGGGGAGCGGCTTGAAGATTTACTTCTCGTTCTGCACGGACTCGCCCCGATCGAGAAACTCGACGCCGGGCCGTGGAAATATGGTTGCTCGAAGCCGAGCACTGCCAACAATGGCGACGTGGAACGGCAGTTCGACAGGGGACGACATTTATTCAAGATCCCTCAATCCGCGCTTTAACGCCATTTCGGTCCGAAAGGTTGGGCGAGCTTGTTTGCGCAGCTTTTAGTCGGGGCATAGATTTGTCGGAGCCTCATCTGGGAAAAACACGATTTTCGCGCTCTGGCCGCAATGAAGTTGTGGCCGCGCAGGAATGAGGAGGATCGACATGTCAGTAGACGCCAATCAGAGTCGGCGGGGTTTTCTCGGCGTTTCTGCAGCGACCGTCGCGGCGATCCAATTCGACATGATCGGCGCGGCGAACGCACAAGCCGATGCGAAATCGGCGCTGCCCGCGATCAAGCCGGGGACCAACATTTCCTTTGCGCCACTGAAGCAAATCGATGCTGGGCTGTTGAATGTCAGCTATGCGGAGGCCGGTCCGGCTGACGGTCATCCTGTCGTCCTCCTGCATGGCTGGCCTTATGACATCTATAGTTTCGTCGATGTCACGCCATTGCTCGCACAAGCCGGCTATCGTGTTATCGCGCCTTATTTGCGCGGCTATGGCGCGACCCGCTTCCTTTCGAACGACACATTCCGGAACGGCCAGCCCGCGGCGATCGCCACCGATATCATCGCATTGATGGATGCGCTAAAAATCGAGAAGGCGACGCTTGCCGGCTTCGACTGGGGCGCGCGGACCGCCAATGTCATCGCTGCGGCTCACCCTGAGCGTTGCAAGGGTATGGTCTCGGTGAGCGGCTACCTGATCTCAAGCCAAGAGTCTGGCAAGACGCCGCTACCGCCGGCGGCGGAGCTGCAATGGTGGTACCAATTCTACTTTGCGACCGAGCGGGGAAAGGAAGGCTACGAGAAATACCGCCACGACTTCTCAAAGCTGATCTGGCGACTGGCCTCGCCTCAGTGGGGGTTCGATGACGCGACCTTCGAGCGCAGCGCCAAGTCGTTCGAAAACCCCGACCATGTGGCGATCGTAATCCACAATTATCGCTGGCGGATGGCGCTTGCCGAAGGCGAGGCGCGCTACGCCGAATTGGACAAAATCATCTCGGCCGCCCCCGTCATCACCGTACCGACGATCACGATGGAAGGCGACGCCAATGGCGCGCCACACCCATCGCCGGCCGCCTATGCCAGAAAATTCTCCGGCAAGTATGAGCACCGGGAGATAAAGGGGGGGATCGGCCACAACCTGCCGCAGGAGGCGCCCCAAGCCTTTGCCGAAGCCGTGATCGATGTGGCCGTCTCGTCTGGGTCCGCGAACTAGGTTGCCCGCACGCGCTCATGAGCTCCACCGCATCGCCTCGTTCCGCAAGCTAATGCGAACTGCGCGGCGGCACGTACCTATGACTTTGATTGCCTTGGCAAACGGCCGGAGCTTAATTGTGATTTCGCCGGCGGCCGATAGTCTTATCGCCTCGTCAATTGAGCAGTAGCTTCGCCCATCGCGCTGTGCAATGACGCCATCGCTGTCGCGGGGCCCGTCCGCGTCATGGTAACACTAACCTGATCGTGCTCGTAGGAAACCGTTGTCGGCGTGACGACGCTCGCCGAGACCGGCGTGGAGGCGCCACGATATTCGAAGCTCACGACATTGTTGTTGACGATGGTCACCGACGTCGCTTCGGATTCTTGGCCGCCCCAATTTCCACTCCACGTGCCGTCCCAGGGGAGCTGGCTATCGATCTGCTGCGCGTCTTTGTGCTTTGACTTTGCTTGAGGGCAACCGGTAAAAAGTAGCGACAGTGAAATAGCGGCCACTACAGCCCGGCGTTCGATAATCATTAGATGCTCCGGAAGCCCTGTTGGGCGCGAATATTAACCTCTTACTTCCTTCGGGATTCTGACACGGACGAACGGCCATGTCGAACTGAGTCATCAGACGATTGATGAAGGTCCGAAGGAATGAGGAGACCGCCGCATTTGGCAGCCGCCTCAACCCTCAGTCCGGCAGGGTATAAGCAATTACGTAGTCACCAGCCTTCGTGCCAAACGACCCATGACCGCCTGCGGCAGTAACGATATATTGCTTACCGTTGATTGCGTAGGTCATCGGGGTTGACTGTCCACCCGCAGGCAGGCGGTCTTCCCAAATTTGTTCGCCATCCACGACGCGATAAGCTCGGATAAAGTAGTCCGTCGTCGAGGTTAGAAAGGCGACGCCGCCGGCGGTCGTCATTGGGCCACCGAGGCTCGGTACGCCCATTTTGATTGGAATCGGTACAGGCGCGCTGTCGCGGATGGTGCCATTTCTATGCTGCCAAGCGATCTTCATTGTCTTCAAATCGATCCCGGCGATATAACCCCAGGGCGGTCGCATGCAGGGCAAGCCGAACGGCGAGAGGAGTGGATGCAAGACGACGCCGTAGGGCGAACCATACATCGGCTGTACGCCAACCTCACTGCCGGGTGGATGGGCTCCGTTTGGCGCGGGCGGATTGTCGGGACCGCGCGGCAGCAACTTTGAAACAAAAGGTATAGCGATCGGGTTCGCGATGGCGATCTGCCGGACAGGATCGACAGCGATGCCGCCCCATTCGAACATGCCAAGATTGCCTGGAAAGATCAGCGAGCCTTGCAGGGAAGGCGGCGTGAAGGTTCCTTCGTAGCGCAACTTTACGAACTCGATCCGACAGGCGAGCTGGTCAAAGATCGTAGCGCCCCACATGTCAGCGCCGTTCAACTTTTCTTCTGGGCGGAATGTCAAATTGGAGAACGGCTGCGTCGGCGCCACTCGATCGCCAGGAGCCGCGCCTTGCGGTACAGGTCGTTCGGGAGCCGGCACGATCAATTGCCCGTTGCGGCGATCGAGCACGAACAAATTGCCCGTCTTTGTTGGCTGAATGACGGCAGGAACCGTACCATCTGCAGTCGGCAGATCAACCAACGTAGGCTGTGACGGGAGGTCCATGTCCCACAGGTCGTGATGCACGGTCTGATAAGACCACACGCGTTTGCCGGTATTGATGTCAAGCGCCACCAGCGCGCTCGAATAGCGTTCCGCGACCGGAAGCCGATTGCCGCCCCATATATCGGGAGTTTGCACGCCCATCGGTAGGTAGACGAGGCCTAATTTGGCGTCGTAAGAGGCCGTTATCCAGGAGTTCGGAGAATTGTTCGTATAAGTATGGGTCGCGGAGGGCAGGGCATTCTCATCGTCGGCGCCAGCGTCCCAGGCCCAGATGAGCCTGCCGGTATAGATGTCGAAGCCGCGGATGACGCCGGATGGCTCCTGCGTCGAATAATTATCGATGACTGCGCCGCCGACGACCAGAATCTTATCACCGACGACCGGCGGCGAAGTTGGCTCGTAAAAGCCCGACGTCTTCACTCCCATGCCGACCTGGAGGTCGAGGACGCCATGATTGCCGAAGCTTTCGCATGCCTTTCCGGTATCGGCGTTGAGAGCGATCATGCGCCCGTCGTTGACCGGCAAGAAGATTTCATGGGCGCAACCGGCCGGCGCGGGCGCGCCATCCGTGTCGGTCGCCCCCGCAGGCGCCTCATGATAGGAAACGCCGCGGCAAGTCAGATGCTGGAAGGTGGGATCGTCATTCACCTTAGGATCATAGGACCAGCGCAACTGCCCGGTCTTGGCGTCCAGCGCGAAAAGGCGCTGATGCTGCGAGCATAGGTACAGCGCGTCTCTGATCTTGATCGGCGTGACCTCGAAGGTCGTCTCGGTGGGGTCGTTCTTGTCCGGCAGATCGCCCGTCCGGAACGTCCAAGCGATCTTTAGATTCTTCACGTTCTCCGGCGTGATCTGCGTCAACGGCGAATAGCGTTGCCCGAACTGAGTGCGGCCATAGGCGCGCCAGTCGTCGTCCGGCTGCTCGGCCAAATCCTGCGATTTCTCTGCTCTATCGGCGGTAGCGATCGCCGCCTGAATCTCGTGATAGTTCGAGCTGAGCCCAACAGCCAACACGACCGCGCCCGCGATCACCCCGGCCCAAAGCGGAAGCGTGATCGCCTTGCTGAGCCTCGTCCCGCGACTGGCAAGCTCTCTTTGGATCCAGGGCGTAAGCAGCCATAGGCTCAGCGGAAATATGACGTCGCCGCGCGCGGCAAGCGGCCACCAATCAAAGCCAATTTCAACTACGGCCCAGATCAGTGTGCCGATCAGGACGGCGGCATAGACCCAAAGCGCCGATGCCCGTCCGCCGACCAATAGCGCCCCGGAAATCAATATGCCGAGACCGGCGGCGACGTAGTAGATCGAACCGCCAAGCGCCGCCAGCCACGCACCCTCGCAGGCCAGCGTGAGGCCGATAAGAATATGGACTACGCCCGTAATCGTTGTCACAGGTCGCGAGC